>JBCBSA010000192.1:0-5668 GCA_039819425.1 Planctomycetota bacterium | reverse complement strand
GCTGGCGGACGCCGGCGAGGTCGGCGCGGACCTGGGCGATGAGCGTGGCCTCGTCGATGATGCGTAGGCGACGCGGCGTGGCGTGGGCGGGGTCGTGGCGGCGGCCGTGGAGCTCGAAGACGTCGTGGGCGGCGGCGTTGACCGTGACGACGTCGCCGACGGCGAGGGTGAGGGTCGAGAGGTCGAGCACGGCGTCGGCGGTGACGCGCGCGGCGCGGGCCTCGGCCTCGGCGAGCTCGGCGGTCTGGACCGTGGCCTCGGACCGCGAGGCGGCGCGGTCGGGGTGGTCGGCGGTGATGGACAGGCGGCGGACGCCCACGTCGTCGGTCGCCTGCGCGACGATCGGCAGGATCGCGGTGGCCAACACCGAGGCGTCGGCCGAGGGCTCGAGGATGGCCGCCGTCGGCAGGCGGTCTTCGCGGCGGTCGAAGCGGAAGGAGCGTTCGTCGGGGTTGGACAACCCGAACGCGTCGGTCAGTCGGGCGGGCGTCTGCACGGTGCGGTCCAGGACAAACGAGACGACGGCGGTGTCGGGCGACGGCCGGGTACCCCCGAGCGTGCCCAGCCCGGCGAGCCCGGGCAGCAGTCGTTCGGCGGTCATCGCGTCGTCGGGCAGCGGCTTGTTGGTCCGCAGATTCAGCGTGACACGCGAACCCTCGAAGGCGGGCAGCGACACGACGCGGTCGGTCTGCTGGTGCAGCGCCGCGGACTGGGCGGGCACGAGGCCCGCGGCGTAGGCGGGCGGCTCGACGGCGGCGCGCAACTCGGCGAGGGCGGGGCGCGCGACGAGGGTGAGCGGCTGCGGCTCGGTGCGGTCATCGCCGGCGACGAACCAGACGCGCAGGCCCACCGCATCGGCTTCACCGGACGTGACGCGGCGGGAGACCTCGGCCGGCGGACGCCACAGCAACCGGAACAAGCCGGCATCGGGACCGGCGGCGGCGGACGCGGCGGACACCACGCCGAGGTCCGACTGCTCGGTCATGAGCAGCGCCTCGGACGGCCCGGCGGGTTCGTTGGTGTGGGGATCGAGGCGCTGGACGTGGAGCCAGACGCGCATGCCCGGGCGGAAGCCGCGGGTGACCCGGGCGGTGAACTCGACGGGGCTGTCTACCGGACGGACCTGCCGGAACGCGCCCGGGTCGTCGGCGACGACCTGTGTGCGTTTGGGCCAAGCCGCGTCGCCCCACGGCGTGAGCCACCGCGAGGCGGCGATCGCGCTGTGTGTCGGCATCGCGAAATAGCAACCCGCCAGCAGCAAAACCGATCCGACGACGAACCCGGTCAGCCGACGCGTCCGCGTCCAGTCCAGCAGCCGAGTCACCCGCACCCCCGTCAGTTCACGCTCCGCCGCGGCGACGCTCTGCCGGGCCAGCGCCGCCGTCGTCGCCGGCCGATCGTACCGCTCGGGGTGCGTGCCGAAGTCCAGCGCGCTGCTCAGCCGGCCCGCCAGCCGGGGGTACAGCCGCTCGAGCCGGAGCGCCAGCTCGCTCAGGCTCGGCCCGAACCGCCACGCCCGCAGCAGCCGACGCCCCAGCCACACCGCCGCGAACACCACCAACCCCCCCGCCACCACCGCCCGCAGCCACCCCGGCAGCCGCAGCAGAAAATCCAATAACGCCAACGACAAGAACACCGGCACCGCCGCCCCGGCCACCTGCCCGATCCGTTGGGCCAGCAGCAGCATCTTCGCCCGGCGGCGGACGTGTTCGAGTTGCCGGGCGAGGTCTTTCATGGGCCGTGGGAATGTGAACCTATTTCAAGGCGTGGCGCGATCCGTAGCGGTCGTTGCTTGCCCACTGTCCGCACCCCTATACCAATCGGATCACCTTCCGCAACACCCATTCTAGCGCAATCAACCCCACCACCAACGCCAACGCCAACGCCGAGTTCCACACCGGCTCGGCCACGTCGTTCGCCGTCTTCCGCGACAGGTTCCGCACCACGCCCGGCTCGGTCAGCCGCGCCAGGTTCCCCAACTCCACCACCTCCCCGCCCGTCGCCTCGGCCAACGATACCAGCCGAGGCCGATCCGCCTCGGCCCGCCGCCGTTCGTCGTCCGACGCCACCACCTCGAGCGGCGCCGTCAGCCCCAGCCCCGCCAACGCCGGCTCGACCACCACCAACTCCAACTCACCCGCCGCGTCCGCCCGCCACGGCGCCGTGTACGTCCGCGCCCCCGGAGTGTCCCCTGGCGCGTCCGATGGCCGCAGCTCGAACTCCGCCAACGCCGGCCCGCTCCCTTGCCCGACCTCTCCCTCGCCTCCGTCCCCCGCCCGCCGCACCGCCACGCGCACGCTCGGCAGGTCCCGCGCCAGCAGCCCCGCGTCTTCCACCGTCAGGTCCGCCACCACCGTCCCCCCCACCGGCGTCCGCCGGCCCGACAACGCGAACCGCACCCGCTCGTCCCCCCGCGCCGCGGCGCTCCGCCCCAGCATCCGCACCAGCTGCACCCAGAACTGCTCGAAGTACACCTCCCCCCGCGCGTACCGCCAACGCCACGTCTCGTCCGTCGCCACGTACACCGACTGCCCCGCCCCGAACCGCAGCCGCGCCACCAGCGCAGCCCCCTCGCCCCCGGAAGCCTCCCCTTCGATCTCGTCCGCCGATCCCGTCGTCGCCAACGCCAACGTCTCCGCCGAGGGCTTGAGCGCCCCCAAGTCCTGCACCCACCGCAGCGGCGGCAAATCCTCCGGCCACGCCACGCCGCTCGCACCCGATCCCGGGGGGGATTCCGGGAGCGACCCCGCCGACCGCAGCTGCATCACGCTCAACCGCTCGGCCAGCTCCGTCGGCCGCACCGACAGCGACGCCGACGGCCGCACCGACACCGCCTCCGGGTCACGCATCGGCAAAAGATCCCCCAGCAACGTCGCCCCATAAGAGCTCGGCATCCCCCCCGGCCCGCCGATCCACAACACCCCCGCCCCCCGCTGCGCGACCAGATCCTGCAACTGCTTCCGCTGCTCCGGGCTCAACACCTCGGCCGGCACGTCCCCCACCACCACGACGTCGTACCGCCGCCACTCCTCGGCCTCCACCGGCAGCCGCGTGATCGGCGTGTCGCCCTCCTGCGCAAACGCCCGGTCCGCGCTCAGCAAAAAAATGCTCGAGTCGATCGACGGCTCACGGATCAACATGTTCTTCAGATACCGGTACTCCCACCGCGGATACCCCTCGATGTACAGCACCCGGATCGGCCGATCGATCAGCGTCACCGCGAACGACTCGACGTTGTTCACCCGGTTCAGCTCCGCCTCGCCCCCCGCCGGCGGCTCGTAGCCCACCTCCACCGCCCACGCCGCCTCGCCCACCGTGTCCCGCCGCCCCTCCAGCCGGACCGGCCGACCCAGACCCACTCCGTCTAGGGTTTGCTCGTCCAGCGTCTCGCCCGTCACCGTGTCCACCAAACGCACCGTCACGCGGGACGGATCAACCTGCTCGGGCTCGTCGTCGGGGTCCAACCCCCCGCCGAGGTTGGACTGGTCCACCACCACGCTCACCGGCACCGGGTCGTTGATGAACGCCGCCGTCGGCGGGTCCACCCGCGTGATCGCCAGATCCAGCGGCAGCCGCTCGGCTCCCAACGGCACCGCGAACACCCGCACCGACTCCCGCTCCAGCCGCGCCAGCGTCGCCGGCCCCGTGTCCTGCGGGCTCCGCCCGTCGGTGAACAACACCACCCCGCTGATCGGCCGACCCGCCGCCCGCCGCAGCGCCTCGTCCAACGCCGACCGCAACGCCGTCGACTCCCCGTCTGCCTCGCCCAGACCCGGCAACACCCCTCCGTCCCCCGCCGCCGCCAACTCAAACACCGAATCCCCGAACCCCAGCCACGCCACGTCCCGCCCCCGCCCCAGACCCGTCGGGCCAAACACCGCCGCCTGCTGCGCCAACGCCGACCGCAACGCCGCGTCTCGACTCACCACCCCCCCCCCGCCGCTGGAGGTAACCCCGGAAGTTTCAATGCCGATCTCTCCGTCACTCACCAACCCCGCGCCCGTCGCTTGCGCAGCTTCCCCGGGGGCGGTGTCGGCGGTTTGCATCGAGGCGCTGCGGTCGACCAGCACCAGCAGCACGTCCTCCTCCACCGTCTCGTCCGTCCGCACCACCTCCGGCCCCGCCAGCAGCACCGCGATCAACAACACCAACAACCCCCGCAACCCCGCCAGCGTCGACCGCACCCACGCCGGCCCCAGCAGCCCCCGGTAGCTCCACCACGCCGCACCCGCCGCGCCCAGCGCGATCAACACCCACGCCCACGCCGGCAGCGGGTACCGCCACCCCACCGCCGTCGCCTCCGCCCAGCTCACCTCGTCCAGCCCCAACCACCCGTCCACCCACGCCCGCCCAGAGCCCCCCCCGGACGCCCCCGCCCCGCTCGGCCACCCCGCCGCCACCGCTCCGCCCCACACCGCTGCACGTCGAAGCACCCGCCGACCCGCGTCCGCGATCCGCCGTCGTTTCCGCCCCCCCGCCCGCGGAACCGAACCCTCCCCACCGCCCGCCAACGCGTGGCTGAACCACCGCCCCAGCGCCATCTCCAACAACACCAGGCCCAACAACACCCACAGCAACGCCCACCCCAGGTTCGTCCGCCGCTGGGCCGTCGCCAACACCGCCCCGGGCGACTCCGCCTCCAGGTAACTCCACGCACCCAGCCCATCCAACCACTCGTCGAGCGCCGACGCCGCCAACGCCCGCACGTCCCCCGCGTCCGCCGACACGTTCACCGCCAGCCGGAGCCCGGCCCCGCCCTCCCGCGCCGCGTATACCCCCGGCCCCCCGATCGGCCCGAGCGCCCGCACCGCACCCCCGCCCCCGCCCCCGCCCCTGGAAGTCTCCCCACCCGGCGACCCGCTCTCTTCCACCAGGTCGCGTCCCACCGCCACCTCTTGCTCACCCGACACCAACGCCGTCACCCCCGCCCAGCGCCGACCCAGCTCCGGGGCATCTCCCGCCAACACCCCGCCGCCCGACCCCGGCGTAAGCCGACCCGCTTCCCCCAACACCCCCCGCAGCCCGTCGTGCAACATCGCCGGGAACACCGGTTTCGTCGCCAGGTTCGTCCACCCCGCCTCCACCGCCGACGTCCACAGCAACACCCGCCCGCCCCCGGAAACGCTCCCCCCCCCGGAAGCCGTCTCACCGCCCTCGTCGGACGCCGCGGGCCACACCGGGGCGGCCAGCAAGAACGCCCCGCCGTCCTCCCGGCTGACCCACACTTCGCTCTCCGTCTCCGCCGTCACGTCCAGCCCCCGCCTCACCCGCACCGGCCCCAGCAACGCCGACCAGTCCGCCGACAACAACACCAACGCCCCCGGCGGCCGCGTATCCGTGTCCAGACCCAACTCCCCCGGCAGTTCAGCCTCGCCCTCCCCCAGTTCCCACGACAACCCCATCGACGACCGCATCAACCCAAACCAGTCCCGGTTGCCGCCGATCCCCGCATCGCTTCCGGGGGCCGGAGGAGGAAACACCCACACCAACCCGCCCCCCCCCGCGAACCCCGCTAACGCGTCCCACCCGCTCGCCCCCACCAACTCCGGCCGAAGCACCACCGCCGCGTCCAACTCCCTCAGCGTGCCCGCGTCCACCGCCGCCGGCGACACGTCCCGCGTCGCCACCGAAAACCGCTCCCCCGTCTGACCCGGCGACAACGCCGCCC
>JBCBSA010000191.1:0-5686 GCA_039819425.1 Planctomycetota bacterium | reverse complement strand
CTTGGTGGCAGAGGTCTGCCACCAAGGCAAGTCGAAGAAGAACCACAACTCCTACGGCGAAGCGCTGGAGGAGTACATCGGCAAGCCCGAAGAGCTCGCGCCGACCGTGGATTCGCTGCCCCTCGAGCCGGGCGACCGCCTGCTCTTGTGCACCGACGGCCTGACCGACCCGATCGACGACACGGCGCTGAAAGAACTGCTCACCGCCCACGCCGACCCCGCCGCCTGCTGCGCGGCGCTGGTCGAAGCCGCCAACGACGCCGGCGGCCCGGACAACATCACCGCGGCGGTGATCGACTACGAGGGCGAACGCCCCGTCAGCGACGCCGACCGCGTCGCGCCCCGGCGAACGCCCGTGGAGCTGCCCCACGGCGTGGCCGAGAAGACCCGCAACGCCCTGGCCCTGCTCGAGCAGGACCTGACCTGGCTCAAGGAGGGCGCGCTCGAGTCGGCCCACCCCAGCCGGCTCACCGCCCTCGCCGCCGCCAAGCGCCGCCTCGGGAAAGACGCCTACCGCGACTTCCTCGAACGCCACCCCAATCAGTCCGCGTCCCACGTCTTCCACCAGTGCTGCACGTCGCCCGACTCCGAGTGGCGCCGCCGGTATCAGCAGCATCTCGGCGAACTCGAAAAGCCTCTGCAACGTCTCACCGCCGGCGGCATCCGCCTCAGCCCCGTCCTCAAAAACGACGAGACCGCCCGCATCCTCCGCGACCTCTGGACCGGCTGGCGCCACGTCGAGCAGCGCTACTTCGTCACCTGCCAGCGCGACGCCATCCACGACACCGAGCAGACCCTCAACATCCTCATCGACCACATGCTCAACAGCGTCCAGACCCTCACCGGGATGCTCTACTTCCTGCCGCGGTTCATGCGCGAGACGCGGTCGCCGTCTCGGGCGCGCACGGCTTGACCGCAAAGCCAGACAAAAAACCGCGGGCCGCTACTTTTCTTCAACCGCCTTATTCGACAAGGCTTGCTTCGATTGTTTTTCAAGCAGCGCAACGAATGTGCGCACATTTCAGGCGTTACGCCCAAGGGTAGGGGCCGTCGGCTTGCGGACCGGGCGCGGCTTGCCGATGGGATACCATGACCGCTCGCAGGGAACCCTCACGATGTCGATGTCACGCCTGATTGAAGCCCTCCTGCCCGCGCCGCGTCGCGGCGTGTGTTTGTCGCTGGGGTTGGGCGTGCTGGGGGCTTGGATGATCACGAGCCCCGCCGCCGCTCAGACGCTCACCGGCACCGCGACCGTCGAGGTGACCGTCGACGCGGACGACCTCCACGACCAACTGGAGCGGTTGCACGACCGCCTCGACGCCGCCGAGGCCGACCGCGAAGCCCTCCGCCGAGCCCTCGACCGCCTCGGCCAACCCCCCGACGCCTCGGGCGTGTCGGGAGAACCGGAACAGCCGGGTGCGCCGCTCCCCGGCCCACCGCTCGCGTCCGTTGCCGGCTTCTCCATGCTCACGCCGTCGGCCGACAGCCGTGTCGTCTACGTCTCGGCCCGCGGCAACGACAACAACCACGGCCTGTCCCCCGACGCCCCGCTCCGCACCCCCCGCGCCGGCTACGCCCGCCTGCGCGACGGCTTCCCCGACCACCTCTTGTTCTTCGCCGGCGACGTGTTCACCGGCAACCTCGGCGCGATCACCAAGTCGGGCCGGTCCGCCCAAGAGCCGATGGTCATCGGCGCCTACGTCCCGCCCGGCTTCCCCGACGCGCCGCGGCCGATCCTGATGTCGCCCGGCTCGGCGTGGGCCCGCAAAGAATTCAACGCCCGCGGCAGCCACCTCGTCTTCCGTGGCCTCCATATCCTCCCCGTCTACCGCGACCCGGCCCGGCCCGACTTCAACCCCGACCGACTCGGCCGGGACCAGTGGAATCAGGCCGGCCTCCAGTTCTTCGGCGACGCCCGGAACATCACCGTCGAAGACTGCAAGCTCGAACGCTTCAAGTTCGCCCTCGTCTTCCAGTCCGACGAACGCAGCGGCCCCCTCCAAAACGTCCGCGTCCACCGCACCGTCGTCGCCGACTCCTTCGGCCACTGGAACCGGGACATCGCCGGCCACAGCTCCGGGCTGTTCGCCCGCTGGGTCGACGGCCTGACGATCACCGACTCGGTCTTCGACCACAACGGCTGGCACCCCGACGTCTCCGGGGCCGGCAAGACCAAGTTCAACCACAACGTCTACGTCCAACGCGACTGCCGCAACGTTTCGGTCCGCAACACCGTCTTCGCCCGCGCCTCGTCCCACGGCATGCAACTCCGTTCCGGCGGCAACGTCGAGGATTCGCTCTTCGTCGACAACGCCCTGGCGTTCTACGTCGCCCGCCACGAAAGCCTGGTCCGCGACAACGTCGTCCTCCATTCGACCGACCTCGGCGACGGCCCCGACGACCGCCGCGGCCAGGGCATCGAGACCCTCCCCTGCGTCCACGCCCGGCTCGTCGGCAACATCGTCTCGCAGAAACGCGGCACCGCTCGACACGCCCCGGCCATCGGGATCACCTGGGCCAAGGAAGCCAGCAGCTGGCTCGACGGCCGCGACTACCGCGTCACCCTCGACAACAACCGCGTCTACGACTGGCCCCGCAACGAGGGCCGCGACCCGTCCGTCCACGTCGGCACCCCCTCCGCCGACGTCGTCGGCCTCGACACCAACCAGCTCGACCCCGCCTCCGGCGGCCGCTTCGATCCCGCACGCTGGCTCGACCCCGAACGCGACGTCGAAACCTACGCCGCCTCCCTGGGCCTCGAGCCCACGCTCGACGCTTTCCTCCAGCGCGCCCGCAACCGCCCCCTCGGCACCTGGGACCCGCGCTTCACCGCCGCCGGCGTCAACGCCCACGTCCGCGAAGGCTTCACCGAAAAGCCATCCAACCCTTAAGCCTTGGGCCATCGCCCGAGGCAAGGTTTGCTACGATCCGCCTCATGAAGATCGCCATCGCCTGCGACCACGGCGGGTTTCCGCTCAAGCAAGCCCTCATCGACGTGATCGAGTCCATGGGTTACGAGGTCAAAGACCTGGGCGCCTACGAGCTCGATCCCCAGGACGACTACCCCGACTTCGCCCAGGCCATCGGCCAGGCGATCCAAGAGGGCCGCGCCGAAAAGGGCGTGCTCCTCTGCGGCTCGGGCGTCGGCGCCTGCATCGCCGCCAACAAGATGAACGGCATCCGGGCGTCGGTCTGCCACGACGTCTACTCCGCCCACCAGGGCGTCGAGCACGACGCGATGAACGTCCTCTGCCTCGGCTCACGCATCATCGGCCCCCAGCTCGCCGAGGACCTGGTCCGCGCGTTCGTCGCCGCCGAGTTCAGCCCCGAGCCGCGGTTCCAACGCCGCCTCGACAAGGTCAACGCGATCGAAGAGGCCGAGTGAATCCGCGCGGCCTCGGCCGCAACCCGAGGCGTTACCGCGGCGTGTCACAGGACCAGCAGACGCCGAAGTTCCCGGGGTTTTCCTCTTTGCAGGCCGGGCATATCCAGTCGCGCCCGTCGTGGTCCACGGTCGGCGGGTCGGGCATCGGCTCGCCGTGCAGCTTCCGTCGGATCAGGTCGATCGCCTCGAGGTAGTGCTCCGGCGGCACGCCCACCGGCGGCGCGGGGCGGGAACGGATCGTCGTGCTGTACGACCCCAGCGCCGCGTCGAACTCGTTCTGCAGCCGCACGAACGGCAGCTGATACCGCTGGAACAGCTCGACGATCTCGTCCGTGGCGTACACCCGCTCGCCGCCCGCCACCAGCGGCGGCATGTCCCCCTTGGGCACCATCTCCGACAACACAAACGCCCGGCCGCACTCGGGGCACACCCGCTTCGGCAAGCCCGCCAACGGATAGCCGCAGTGCGAACACCCGAGCCCGAGGTCCGGCACCGGGAGCTGGTCGGGGTCAAACATCGGCGGCACCTCCGCCGCCCGCATCCGCGGGCCAAACCATCGTGACGTGGGGCCCGAAGTGCTCGATCTCGAACACGTCCGACACCGCGACCCAGCCGTGCCTCTCGTAAAACTTCCGCGCCGGCGTCCGGGCGTGGCACCACAGCGCGTCGTGTTCCCAACGCCGCCGGACCTCCGCCAGCAGCCGCCCGCCCACGCCCCGGCCACGCCAGCTCGGCGACACCGCCATCCCCCGCAGCCGCCACGCCGCGGTCGGCGTCTCGGATCGGTCTTCCCGCATCAGCGTCACCACGCCCACAACCTCGTCGCCCGCCGACGCCGCGAGGTGGACCGTCTGATCACCTCGGTCGCCGTCGAAGTGCGTTTCTTCCGGGGGTCGGCCGCCCCGCAGCACCGCGCACCGCAGCGGCAGCACCCAGTCCGCATCGACCTGTCGGACCACGACCGCCGCCACCGCTCACGCCCCGTCGGCTCGGAGTTGTTGCCCGAGCGTGTCGAGCAGCCTCATGTTGCCCCGCGTGTCCTCCGGCGTCACCGGGAACGGCCGACCCTCGGCGATCGCCGCGGCGAAGGCGTCCGCCTCCATGCCGTACAGCGGCGCGGGGGCGTCGAACGTGAACGTCTGCGGCGCGGGCTTGCCGCCCCCGGAAACGCCCCCGGAAGCGCCCCCGGAAGAACGGTCCTGTTTCGGCGGGGTCTGGCCGTGCAACACGTACCGGGCGTCCCGTGTCGGCGGCTTCCACGGCACGGGGACTTCGAGGTAGCCCTCGTCGCCGCCGATCAGGGCCGTGTTGTCCGCCTGCACGGTCATGCCGAACGACACCGCCGCGACGACCTCGCCCTCGGCGTGGGGCACCGACGCATCAGCGGGGAACTTCAGCGTCCCGGTGGCGAAGTCGTCGACGCCCGTGGCGTGTCGGTGGCCGAACACCTGGGCGTGCGTCGGTTCGCGGCCGGCGATCATGCGGCAGAAGTTGAGGCAGTAGCTGCCGATGTCCATCAGCGCTCCGCCGCCGATCGCGGGGTTGAACCGGACGTTGCCGTCGACCCGCGTCGTGCGGTAGCAGAAGTTCGCGCGGATCAACCGCACCGTCCCCACCGCGCCGCCCCGCACCGCCGCCAGGACCGCCTCGGTCAGCGGGTGGCAGCGGTACATGAACGCCTCCATCACCCGACGTCCGCAACGCTCGGCCGCGTCGAACACCACCTGCGCTTCGCCGACGTCCATCGCGAACGGCTTCTCGCACAAGACGTGCTTGCCCGCCTCCAGCGATTTGATCGTCCACTCGGCGTGCAGGTGGTTGGGCAGCGACACGTACACCGCGTCGATCGCGTCGCTCTCCACCAAGGCCTGGTAATCGCCGTGACAAGCTTCCGGGGGCAGGCCGAAGCGTTCGCCGAAGGCGGCGGCAGACTCGGCCGACCGCGAGCCCACGGCCGTCACCGCCGAGCGGTGCGCCCCCCGCACGCCGTCGGCAAACTGCCCCGCGATGTTGCCCGTGCCGAGGATTCCGAAACGTAGGCGTGGTTCCATGCCCGATAGTCTAAGCTCTGATCATGAAAACCAACCTCGCTCTGCTGGCGGCCCTCGCATTGGCTCCGATTTCGTTGGCCGAATCGCCGATCATCCCCCCGGACGCCGAACTCGAAGTCGTCAGCGTCGGCGACTACCGCTTCGTCGAGGGCCCGGCCCTCGCCCCCGACGGCTCGGTTATTCACGAATGCACTCGTCCGAACGCCGACGTCTGCCCCGGCAAGGACGCTCAACGCGCCGCCAACGGCGA
>JBCBSA010000190.1:0-5692 GCA_039819425.1 Planctomycetota bacterium | reverse complement strand
CGGGGGCGGGGGGGGCATCTTGCCGGCGGCGGGGCCGTCGCTGGCGGTGATCGCGGCGTTGCGGGCGACGCTGATCGGGCTGGCGCTGAGCGTGGCGGGGGTGGGGGTGTTGCTGCGGTATTTCGGGCAGGTGCCGGGGCTGAGCCGGCTGATCCTCGCCGACACCGCCTCGACCTCAGCCCCCGGTGTGCCCGAGGCGGCGGCTCATGTGGCGGGCGACGCGGTGCTCGGCGGTGGGGCCGTCGCCGTCGGCCAGACCGGCACGGTGGTCAGCACCCTCCGCCCCGCCGGCGAGGCCGAGATCGCCGGCCAACTCGTCGACGTGACCAGCACCGGGGCCTACCTCGAGCCCGGCACCGCGGTCCGCGTCGTCGAGGTCACGCGTTTCACCGTGGTCGTCGATGCGGTCGAAACGGGATAAACTGTCGACCCGACCGTTTTTGTCTCGTCGCCGAAACCGGCTTCCCCGGCTTCCCCGGATACCCCGCGAATACCCTCGATGCCGCCCCGCCAGACCAACCAGCGCGAAGCCATCCGCGACGCCATCCAGACCGCCGACCGCCCGCTGAGCCCGCAGGAGATCCTGGAGTTGGCCCAACGCGACCAGCCCGGCCTCGGCCTGGCGACCGTCTACCGCGCCGTCAAGGCCGGCAGCGAAGAGGGCTGGCTCACCCCCGTCGAGCTGCCCAACGGCCCCACCCGTTTCGAGCCGGCCGGCAAGAAGCACCACCACCACTTCGAGTGCACCGCGTGCAACGCTGTGTTCGACGTCGAGGGCTGCCCGGGCCGACTCGCCCCGCTGGTGCCCGAGGGGGCCGAGCTCACCGGCCACGAGATCATCCTCTACGGCCGCTGCGCCGACTGTCGCGCGGCGGGGTGACGTGCGTATTTGACCCACGCAGAAAATCACGGCCGGGGACGCTTGACCGCGACTGAGAACGGGTTATCATCGGCTGAGCGATGAGAAGTTTTTCTCAAAATCGTCGCGGTTTTACATTGATCGAATTGCTCGTGGTGATGTCCGTCATCGCGTTGCTCGTAGGAATCCTGCTGCCCAGCCTCGGCCGAGCGCGTGAAGCCGCCCGCGGCGCGGTGTGCCTGTCAAACATGCGGCAGATGGCCCTCGCCGCCACCAACTACGCCTACGAACAAGAAACCATCATCCCCAGCATCGGGTTCAGCCACGGTGGGGAGACCTTCCCCGAGCAAGGCTCGTGGTTCTTCGTCCTCGAAGCGTACATGGGCGACCAACGCAAGCTGACCTACCGCTGCCCCAGCGACGACAGCCGGTATTTCGATACACCCGCGCTCGGCCGCCTCCGCCGGGTCAGCTACGCGCTGCCGTTCACGCTCGGCTACGCCAACGGCTTCGAGGAATACAGCAACCTCGACGCGATCCCCAGGCCGACCAACACGATCTTCGCCGTTGAGCTCACCGAGGGCGACCAGATTCCCGGCAACCCGACCCACTCGGGGTTTGTCGTAGCCGACCACGTCCACCCCGAAACCTGGACCAACTCCACGCCCGACACCGCCGACGGCGTCGTCGGGGCTCAGGTTCAGATCGACCAGCACGACGGGGCCGCCAACTACGCCTACCTCGACGGCCACGCCGCCCGCGCTAAGCGAGCCGACACGTTCGAAAACGCCACGGGCAGCGTTTTCAATCCGCAGTGGAACGTTAACCACTACTGGCCGAACATTGCCCGCTGATTTTTAGTTTTTTACCTCTAGGGAGATTTGTGATGCAATCGACTGATCTGAAGACTTTGGCCTTGTCGCTCGCCTGTGCGGGTGGTGTTTGCTTGGCCGCGGGGCCGGCGTCCGCCGACGAGGACGACGAGGAAGGCCCCGGCGTTCCCCACATCGTCGTACTCGGCGATGGCGGAACGCTTGAACTGGAGTTTGAGCTCGTGCCCGCCGAGGATATCGCCGGCGTGCCGACGGTGACGGTTTTCACCCCCAACTTCAATCCGCTCCCAGACCCCGGCGAGTTCACCAGCAATCCGCTCGGCGGCCTGGCCGACGGATTCCTGAACGACGACAACGGCTTCGAATCCGAAGAACCCTTGGTCGGAGCCGACATCACCGTCACCCTCACCGGTATTACCTCCGGCAGCGAAGGTGATTTCTTCATTACGCTTGGTGATGAATTTATCACAAGCATCGGAGACGCCTTCGCCCTGGGCGAAGCCTTCGACGACCACCCTACCTTTGGGCTGTTCTCAGATGATCCGTCCTTCACCGGCTCGGTCGGGCTCACTTTTGACGTCACCGACGCCAACGGCATCTTCAGCGGGACCGAAACCTTCGGCCTGATCATTTCCGCCGACCCCGCCGACGCGGTGGTGCCCGAGCCCACGACCGCGGGCCTGCTGGCCGCGAGCGCGCTGTTGGCGTTCCGTCGTCGGCGATCGGCCTGAACCCGATCCCCAAAGAACGAATGTCAGAAACACCCCGGCCGCTACGGTCGGGGTGTTTTTTTGGGGCTTCGAATGGGTGCGGAGCGTCTCGACATCACGTGAAGCGGAGGCGGAGCCGCCTTTTCCGGGGGCGACCGGTCGCGGGACGCTGCGCGTTCACCCGCTAAACATGCGGTTCTAATCGCTGGTGACCCCGCTGCCGACTTTGAAGGCGGTGAAGATCGCCAGGGCGCCGAACAGGAAGTCCATCGCGCCGAAGCTGTTGAGGAAGCCCTCTTCGGTGATGCCGCTGCGGAGGGTCGCCAGCATGGCCTGGTGCTGGCGGCGTTTGTCGTCGCGGAAGGTTTGTTGGTCGTCGGCCGACATCTGGTCCCAGCGAGACTGGGCGCGGTTCCAGACCTCGAAGGGGTAGTCGTCGCGGGAGTCGGGCATCTCGAAGTCGGCCTCGGCGGGGAAGTCCGGGGTCTCGCCACGCCGGATCATCGCTTCGAGTTCTTCGTCGGCGAGGTACGACACGACGTACTCGTCGTTGTCGTAGAGCGCCGCGACCTCGCCGCCGGAGAACGCTTTGCTGACGGCCAGTTCGACGGCGGCGTACTTGCCGCCGGCGATGGCCAAGAGGCTGATGACCACCGCCATCACGCCGCCGCGGACGTCGGCGGCTTCCGCCCCCCGGTACGTGCCGTAGCCCACCAGGGCGCCGATGCCCCAGGCGATCCAGCCGATCTCGTAGCCCGTGAAGTACGCGATGCCCGCCCAGATCGCCCCGCCCACCACGCCGCCGATCAGGCCCCCGGCCAAAGCCCCGAAAAAGTTCATGTCGCTTCTCTCGATCCGTCCCGCAGCCACACCACGGTCCGTTGGTTGTTTCGGCTCACCGGCGGTAGCGACCCGCTTTCTGCCGGATTCACCCTACTGCCCAGGCCGCCGGGGCACAACGGTTTTTTTGAGGTTACCGGGCCGAGGGAACGACGCCGGCCTGTTCCAGCATCGCGACGACCGCGGCGGCGGATTCGTCGAGGGTCTGTTCGTGGGTGGGGAGGCGGAGCTCGGCGGCCCCGATTCCCGGGGCGGGGGCGGGGGCCTCGAACGGGGCGCTGACGCCGGTGAATTCCTTGATCTCGCCGGCCTTCGCCTTGGCGTAGAGGCCCTTGGGGTCGCGCTCGGCGACGACCTCGACGGGGACATCGACGTGCACCTCGAAGAACGGCAAACTTTCGTCGCCGGACCCGTGCAGATCGCGGACGGCCTGACGGGCCGCCCGGTACGGCGAGACGAAGGAGCAGAGGACGATCATGCCGCTGTCGGCGAAGAGCTTGGCGACCTCGCCGATGCGGCGGATGTTTTCGTCGCGGTCTTCGGGGGAGAAGCCGAGGTTGGCGCACAGGCCGTGGCGGACGTTGTCGCCGTCGAGGCGGTAGGCGTGGCGGCCGCGCTCGATCAGGAGCTTCTCGACGGCGACGGCGACGGTGGACTTGCCGCTGCCCGAGAGGCCGGTGAACCAGACGGTGGCGCCGCGCTGGCCCATGTTGCGTTGACGGGCTTCCGGGGGGACGCCGCCGGCGTGCCAGGTGATATTTTTGGAGGTGGGTTCGGTCATGGCCGGGCGATCGTATCGCATCGCCCGGTCCGTGGCCGCGGCGCGAGGTAGACTCACGCCATGGCTGACTTGCTTCTGCCCGGTCAATTTGAGGCGTTGATCCGCCCGGTGTTCGAGGCGTTGCCGTTGGAGCGGGCGATGGGGCGGTTGGTGGTGGACACGCCGCCGACGGACGCCGAGGTCGTGGACGCCGCCGCTCGCGTGGCCGAGGCGGTGGCGAGCCCGGCGTTGGCGGGTCGGCTCGACCTGGTGTCGGGGCTGTGGCTGTACGTCGACGATCTGGATCGGGCGCACGCGGCCTGCCAGGCGCTGGAGACGCCGACCGGGTCGTACTGGCACGGGGTCGTACACCGGCGGGAGGGCGACTTCTCCAACGCGTGTTATTGGTTCGGCCGGGCCGGCGAGCACCCGGCGATGGACGCGGTAGACGCCGACGGGTTCGTGCAGCGGGTCGCGGCGGCCTACGGCCGGGGTGACCACTCGGATATCGATCACGTCGCGGCCCAGCGCGCGGAGTGGGCGGCGTTATTCGGGTGGTGCGTCGGCCGGTGAGGTCGGTCAGCCGGGGTTGGCGTTGCGGAAGTAGGCGGCGATGACCATGACGTCGTAGATCGCGTGGGTGCCGGCGACGATGCCGAAGCCGCGGTAGACGTAGATCGCCGCGAAGTAGAGTCCCGCCATCACGTAGAACGCGAAGCGGCCCCAGTCGCCCGAGTCCCACGCCCAGGGCAGGTGGCTGTCGAAGGGGTGGTAGAGCGCGAAAAGGACCGCTGAGATCGCGATCGCTCCGCCGGCCGACCACGCCTTAGGCAGCGCCAACACGTCGCTGAGGAGGATGTGCGCCAGGGCGATGACGATCAGCCGGAAGACGAGTTCTTCGTAGATCCCCGCGCCGATGGAGAAGACCAGGCCCTCTTTCCAGGAGGCGACGCCCTCGAGCCCCGTCGCGGCTTGGCCGGTGCTGGCCAACAACACGGAAAGCCCCGGTAAAGCCGCGGAAGCTTCCGGGGGGGGGCGGGTGATGACGAGGCTGAAGACGAACAGGGGGGCGGCGAGCAGGGCGGCCTCGACGAGCATGACGAGGTAGAGCCGCGGCTCGGGCCGCCACGGGTCGCGTCGGGCGACGTGCAGGCACATGAGCACGACGACGGTGGCGACCCCCGGCAGGTAGTACCCGGTGGCGCCCAGCCACTCGAAGAACTGCCCGAGCATGCGCTCGGCGTAGATCAGCGGCAGCCGTTCGTCGCCCTCGGGCGCGAAGACGACGGCGCCGATCTCGTAAGCGATGAGCAGCGGCAGCAGGAAATACAGGGACTGCAACGGCCATTGGGTCCGGTCCCAGTAGGACGTGACCTGGTGCCGGGGCGAGCGGTCGTCGCGTCGCTTTCGCTGGTGGGCACGGGTTTCCATGGGAATGTTTGATTTTTGATTGAGGATTTTGGATTGGGCGGACGCAAGCGTCGGCGTGGGTCAACCTCGTGTGCTGGATCAAAAATCATCAGTATTTCACCACGGCGTGGAGGTTGTCGTGGGGTTTGATCTTGTCGCGGCCGTTGAGGAAGGTGAGTTCGATGGCGACCGTGACGCCGACGATCTGGGCGTCGAGGTGGCCGACGAGATCGAGGCAGGCCTTGAGGGTGCCGCCGGTGGCGAGCAGGTCGTCGACCAT
>JBCBSA010000189.1:0-5705 GCA_039819425.1 Planctomycetota bacterium | reverse complement strand
AGAGGTCGGCGGTGTGGATGCCGTCTTCGAGGGTCCGCAGGATCGCGTGGTGGATCATCTGTGCCGCCGCGGGCTTGCCGAGATGGACCAGCATCTGCACCGCGCCCAAGAGCAGGCCCGAGGGGTTCGCCAAGTCTTGGCCGGCGATGTCGGGGGCGCTGCCGTGGATGGCCTCGAACATGGCGCAGCGCTGGCCGATGTTGGCGGTGCCGCCGAGGCCGACGCTGCCGGCGACTTGGATGGCGATGTCGCTGATGATGTCGCCGTAGAGGTTGGGCGTGACGATCACGTCGAACCGCTCGGGCTGGTCGGCGAGCATCGCGGCGCCGATGTCGATGATCCAGTGGTCGGCCTCGATCTCGGGGTACTCGGGGGCGATTTCGTCGAAGACCTTGTGGAACAGGCCGTCGGTCGCCTTCATGATGTTGTCTTTGGTGAAGCAGGACACCTTCTTGCGGCCGTGGCGGACGGCGTATTCGAAGGCGTACCGTACGATGCGTTCGCAGCCGGGCCGGGTGATGAGTTTCAGGCACTGAGCGACCTCAGCGGTCTGCCGGTGCTCGATGCCGCCGTAGGTGTCCTCTTCGTTCTCGCGGACGACGACGACGTCCATGCCCGGGTGCTTGGTGGCGACGAACGGGGCGTAGGCGACGCAGGGGCGGACGTTGGCGTAGAGGCCCAGGGTCTTGCGGGTGGTGACGTTGAGCGACTTGTAGCCGCCGCCCTGGGGCGTGGTGATGGGGGCCTTGAGGAAGACCTTGTGGTGGCGGAGCTTGTCCCAGGCGTCGGGCTCGATGCCGGCGGTGATGCCGCGTTGGTAGACACGCTGGCCGATCTCGACGAAGTCGTAGCGGAGGCCGGCGTCGGCGGCGTCGAGGACGCGGAGGGTGGCGTCCATGATCTCGGGGCCGATGCCGTCGCCGCGGGCGACGGCGATGGTGGTGGCCTCGGAAATGTCGGCGGCGGAATCGGCGTGGGCGTGAGGCGGGGCCTGCTTCGAGGCTTCGAGCGGGCTTTTGACGGAAGACGGGGGGGCGGCGAGGGTCATTCGGGAGGGTTCCAGGGGCGGTTTTGGTATGCTGATCTCGAAGAACAATGCACGAATTCTTGTTCGTGTATCAGAATACGTGTTTATTTCTTCGGTGTCAAGCCCGTGGCCCCAAAAAACGTCAAAAAAAAATCCCTCCCCCCCGGCACCTCTCCCGGAGCCCTCTCCGCAAGCCCCCCCGCCGCTGCCCAGGACGCCCACGACGCCGCCCCGTCGGCCTGGACCTTCCTCAGCAACCACTCCCACGTCCTGCTGCTGCTCGCCGCCGAGCCCGACCTGCGGGTCCGCGACCTCGCCGAGCGGGTCGCCATCACCGAGCGGGCGGTCCAGAAGATCATCGCCGACCTCGAGACGGCCGGGATCCTCACCCGCACCCGCGAGGGCCGACGCAACCACTACCACGTCCACGCCGACCGCCCGCTGCGTCACCCCGTCGAGTCCCACCGCACCGTCGCCGACCTGATCGCGATGGTCCACGGCGACTGATTACAATCCGCAGCCGTTTCCGACCCGCCCGCAACACGACTGCGAAAGTTTTTTCTATGCCAGCCCCCCCGGAATCCCCCGCCACGATCGTCTACACCCACACCGACGAGGCCCCCGCCCTCGCCACCGCCTCGCTCCTGCCGATCGTCCGCGCCTTTGCCGAGCCCGCCGGCGTCGCCTTCGAGCTCAAGGACATCTCGCTGGCCGGCCGCATCCTCGCCCACTTCCCCGACCACCTGCCCCCGGACAAGCGCGTCCCCGACGCGTTGGCCGAGATGGGTGCCGCGGCCCAACTTCCGGGGGCCAACCTCATCAAGCTCCCCAACATCTCCGCCTCCGTCCCCCAGCTCACCGCCGCCATCGCCGAGCTCCAGGCCCACGGCTACCCCGTCCCCGACTACCCCGCCCCCGGAAGCTTCGCCCCCGCGGACGAACCCGACAAACAAGCCGTCCAGGACACCTACGCCAAGGTCCTCGGCTCGGCCGTCAACCCCGTCCTCCGCGAGGGTAACTCCGACCGCCGCGTCGCCCCGCCCGTCAAGCAGTACGCCAAGCAACACCCCCACTCGATGGGCACCTGGTCGGCCGACTCCAAGACCCACGTCGCCAGCATGACCCACGGCGACTTCTTCGCCAGCGAGCAGTCCCACACCTGTGCCGACGCCACGCAAGTCCGCATCGAGCATGTGTCAGCAGACGGGAAGACGACGGTTCTCAAAGACGGCCTCGCCCTCGAAGCCGGCGAAGTCATCGACGCCGCGGTGATGTCGGCCGGCGCCCTGCGTACCTTCCTCGCCGAGCAGATCGACGACGCCAAGGCACAAGGCGTGCTGTTCTCGCTGCACATGAAGGCGACGATGATGAAGGTCTCCGACCCCGTCATCTTCGGCCACGCCGTCGAGGTGTTCTTCGCCGACCTGTTCGAGAAGCACGCCGACACCTTCGCCGAGCTCGGCGTCAACCCGCGCAACGGCTTCGGCGACGTGGCCAGCAAGATCGCCACGCTGCCCGACGACCAGCGGCAGGCGATCGAGGCCGACCTCGACGCCGTCTACGCCGACCGGCCGCCGCTGGCGATGGTCGACTCGGACCGCGGGATCACGAACCTGCACGTGCCGTCGGACATCATCATCGACGCGTCGATGCCCGCGATGATCCGCGCGTCGGGCCAGATGTGGGGCCCCGACGGCAAGCAGAAGGACACCAAGGCCGTCATCCCCGACCGCTGCTACGCCCCGGTCTACCAGGCCGTTATCGAAGACTGCATCGCCCACGGCGCGTTCGACCCGGCGACAATGGGCGGCGTGTCGAACGTCGGGCTCATGGCCAAGAAAGCCGAGGAGTACGGCAGCCACGACAAGACCTTCGTCGCACCTTCCCCCGGAAGGATGCGCGTTGTCACTTCCGGGGGCGACGTGATCTTTACGTTCGACGTCGAGGCCGGCGACCTGTTCCGTATATGCCAGACCAAGGACGTGGCGATCCGCGACTGGGTCCGCCTCGCCGTGGAGCGTGCCCGCCTGACCGACACCCCCGCCGTCTTCTGGCTGGACAAGGACCGCGCCCACGACGCCCAACTCATCGCCAAGGTCGAGGCCTACCTCCCGGAGCATACTTCCGGGGGCGACACCGATGGCTTGGACCTCCAGATCCTCCCCCCCGCCGACGCGACGCGTCACGCCCTGGGCCGCATCCGCGACGGCCAGGACACGATCTCCGCCACCGGCAACGTCCTGCGTGACTACCTCACGGACCTGTTCCCGATCCTCGAGCTCGGCACGTCCGCCAAGATGCTCTCGATCGTCCCGCTCCTCGCCGGCGGCGGGCTCTTCGAGACCGGCGCCGGCGGCAGCGCCCCCAAGCACGTCCAGCAGTTCCTCGCCGAGTCGCACCTGCGCTGGGACAGCCTCGGCGAGTTCCTCGCCCTGGCCGTGTCCCTCGAACACCTGGCCCGCCAGGCCGACAACCCCAAAGCCCGGGTCCTCGCCGATACGCTCAACACCGCCACCGGCAAGCTCCTCGAGCTCAACCAGTCCCCCGGCCGCAAGGTCGGCCAACCCGACAACCGCGCCAGCCACGCCCACCTCGCCGCCCACTGGGCCCGCGCCCTCGCGGACCAGTCCGACGACGCCGCGTTGGCCGAGCACTTCATCCCGATCGCCGAGGGATTGGAAGAGCACCTCGACACGATCCTCGCCGAGCTCGCCGCGACCGCCGGCACCCCCGCCGACCTCGGCGGTTACTACCACCCCGACCCCGCCAAGGTCGACGCCGCGATGCGGCCGAGCCAGACGCTCAACGGGCTGATCGGTTCGGGCGGCTGACCGGGGACAGCTTGCGCGCACAAGCCGGCACCGAAACCGACCAAAAATCCGGTACCGCCCCAGTTTTTTCAACGCTCAGCACTCGCGGCAGTTACGGGCGGTCCCGATGACTTCGCGCTAGAAAAGTGCGCACCTGCGTGGCGCTTCGCCCCTCTATGTCGGCCCTCGGTTCACCGACGGAAGCTTTCAGACAAGGAGCACGCCGTGGCGATCAACCGAGGACCCCCGGAAGGGGCCCCCGCGAACACCAAGGTGTTCAACACGCCGAGGCCGTTTCCGGGGGGCCGGGCTGATGGAACGCGTCGGACGTGGCGATGCTTGCGAGTCCACCTTGTCGGAAACTCGTAAGGTCGGAGCCGACGCGTCGTTGGTCGAGGGTTACAGGTTCAGGGTGAATCAAGGCGATCGCGGAGCTTTGGAGACGCGTCTCTCAAGCTCCGCGATCGACCGAAACGACACCCAAGTTTCAACGCCCCGCCGGCCACCGCGGCGCGACGAGACGGACCGGACGCCCGCTCTTTGACAATTCAGTGGTGAACGCAAGAAGCCCACGTTTTGAAAACGTGGGCTTCCGGGGGAGTTTGTTTTCCCTCGCGGGGCTCACACCGCGCGGGGGTGGGCCTCTTCGTAGGCGGTCCGCAGACGCATCGACGAGAGGTGGGTGTAGATCTGCGTCGTCGATAGCGACTGGTGGCCCAGGAGTTCCTGGACGCTGCGGAGGTCGGCGCCGTTGTCCAACAGGTGGGTGGCGAAGGAGTGGCGCAGCGTGTGGGGGCTGATGGTCGTGTCGAGGCCGGCGGCCTGGAGGTATTTGTCGAGTTTGCGGCGGACCGAGCGGGAGGACAGCCGGCCGCCGTTCTTGTTGATGAACAGGGGCACCGAGGGGTCGATCATCGACTGGTTGCGCAGCTCGGTGAAGCGGTGGTCGGGCTCGAGGAGGGTGAGGTAGTGGCGGATGGCGGCCATGGCGTGGGAGCCGAGGGGGACGATGCGTTCTTTCTTGCCCTTGCCGCGGACGTGCATGGTCGAGCCTTCCATGTCGAGGTCGTTGCGGTTGAGGTCGACGAGCTCGGAGACGCGGACGCCGGTGGAGTAGAGGGTTTCGAGGATGGCGCGGTCGCGGGCGCCGAGGGTCTCGCGGTTGTCGGGGGCGGCGAGGAGGCGTTCGACGGCGTCGACGCCGATGGCCTTGGGCAGGCGCTTGGTCTGCTTGGGCGTGCGGATGAGGAGCATGGGGTTGGTGTGGACGTTGCCCTTCTTGAGCATCCACTTGTAGAAGGATCGGAGGGTGGCGATCTTGCGGGCGGTGGTGGCGGGCGAGTAGCCGAAGCCGTCGAGGTAGGCGAGGAAGCCGCGGACGGTCATGGCGTCGGCGTGGTGGAACTTCTGCTGGACGACGGGCATGAGTTCGTCGGGGATCGCCTGGTCGGGGCCGACGGTGTCGCCGGCGAGGTACTCGGCGAACTGGCGGAGGTCGGCGCCGTAGCAGCGGGCGGTGTAGGGGGAGAAGTGGCGCTCGTGCTTGAGGTAGTCGACGAACTGCTGGACGATCGGGGCTTGGGGTTGCTCGGGCATGACGGTCTCTTTTCCTCGGTTACACGGAGCGTGGGGTCTGGGTTTCGGGGTTCGGGCGGGGAGCGGTTCGCCGCGGCTTCGGGCCACGCCACGGAAACTTCCGGGGGGGGTTAGGCGGGGCGGCGTTGGCGGTAGGTTTGGGTGAGGCGTTCGGAGAGGCGCTGGCCCACTTCGTGGGACAGGACGGCGGCGTCGAACCAGTTGAGGTCGCTGCTGGGGTCGGCGACGAGGCCGCGGAGCTCGAGGAGCAGCTGGGGCTCCTGGCCGGGCGG
>JBCBSA010000188.1:0-5707 GCA_039819425.1 Planctomycetota bacterium | reverse complement strand
GCGTTGTTGGGTTCGGCGGCGTAGGGGCTGGTGGGGGTTTCGGGGGTGTACATGTCGGGGGAACTGGGCTTCGAGGTCCTGGAGTTCTCGCAGGGACTGGTCGAATTCCTGATCGGATAGCTCGGTGGGCTCGCCGAGGTAGTAGAGCCGGTTGTTGCGGTGGAGTTGTTCGCGGAGTTCAGCGGCGTGTTGCTGTTGTTTGGCGGAGGCTGAGGGCATCGCTCGGATTGTAGAACCAAGCCGCGGCGGCTACCGTTTTGCACAGTGTCGGAGACGGAACCCCGATCGATGCCTGGTCCGGCGGTGGAATTGCAAGCCGTCACGCCCCAGAACCTGGGGCGGGTTTTGGCGTTGCGGGTGGGGGCGGGGCAGGAGAAGTTTGTCGCGGACAACTCCAAATCGTTGGCCGAGGCTTATGTGTATCCCGACCGGGCGTGGCCCCGCGCGATCTGTGTGGACGGTGAGCCGGTGGGGTTCGCGATGCTGGACTTGGTGGGGCCCGACCACCCCGAAGCCCCGGAGGGGCGAGCGTCGTACTTCCTGTGGCGGTTGATGATCGACGCCGACCGTCAGGGCTGCGGCTACGGGCGGTCGGCGGTGGAGGCTTTGATCGAATACGTCAAAACACTGCCGGACAGCCGCTGTCTGACCACGTCGTATGTTCCGGGTGAAGGGACACCGGGTCCGTTCTACGAACGGGTGGGGTTTAAGCCGACCGGTGAGGTCGATCACGGCGAGGTGGTGATGCGGCGGTCGTGGTGACCGGGTCCGGTCATGCGCGGATGGCTTTGTCGAGGGCGGACTGGGCGGCGGAGAAGAGGCCGCGGCCGGCGTCCTTGAGGGTGGCGAAGTTGTTTTCGCGTTTGAGCTGACGGACGATGTCGCGGAGGTGGCCGTCGCGGTCCCGGGCGTAGCGGGGGAAGGCCTGCTCGAGTTCGTGGCGGGTGTACTTCGACAACGGGTCGTCGAGTCCGGTCTGGGCGACGGCCCAGTCCATGAGGGCGCGGGGTTCGGTGGAGTAGCGGTAGGTTTCGAGGGTGGCGCCGAGGCGTTCGGGGAGGCTGGCGAAGGGGTCGGAGAGGGCGTCGGGGAGTTCCCAGAGTTCTTTGCCTTTGATGGCTGAGCCGTCGAGGTCGTCGAGCCAGCCGCCCCCGGAATCATCGCCTGCGTGGCCGCGCGTCGAATCGGCATGGGCTGCGCCGTTGCCGTTGACCGCGGCGACGGGGGCTGCCGTGCGGCTGTGGTTGGGCAGGGGGCCTTCGGGGGTGTTGCGGCGGGTTTTGGGCTTTTCGGGCTTGGTGGGTTTGGCGGTCCCGGCGCGGTCGAGCGGGGCGATGGCGGTGTTGATGAGCTTGCGGCCCTGGTTGGCGAAGTCGACGGTGAGGCGTTGGGCGCGGGTACCGTCGGGCTGGGCGATGGCCTGGATGGAGCGGACCGTGCCCGTGCCCCACTCGGGGCGTTTGGGGTGGCGGACCGTGTCGCCGGTGGCGAAACGAATCGGGGTGGTCATGACAAGCTCTGAAGAAAGTGGAGGGCGTGCGACGCCCGTTGGGGGGTCGGCCGACGACGCGACACGATGCGCAGCCGTCGGGCGTTCAGCAAGAGAACGGGAAAGTGGATGTCCGGATGTTCGGGCAGATCGCCGCGTCCTGGGCGAAATCCTATCGGGAATACGCAAGTCGGTTCTGGAGGGGCAACCGATGTCGAGCCCCGAACCCACGGCGGGGCGATTGGGCTCGGTTTTGTGGGGCCCCGTGAGCGAGAGAGCCGAACGGCCCGGGTCGTCTCACTGGAGGATTATCGTCCAAACAACCCTCTCAGTCCACAGTATACCGTCCGATCATTGATGGGCTGGGGTCCGCTGTAAAAAAGTGCTTCTCCGCCTCGTCCGCCCGGTTTCGGGGGGAGAGGCCTGGCTCGGGTCGCCGGCCTCGGCCGGTCGTCCGGTCACAGCGGGTCTCGACGGCTGGGGCCGCCGAGCTCTTCGCCGCGGAAGGCGTCTTCCTCTTCCCGCTCGGTGTAGGCTTCCTCTTCGTGGAGTTCCTGGCGTTGGGCCTCAGTGGTGACGGCCGTGACTTCGAGCAGCCGGTTGATCCGCCGCCGCACCAGGAAGATCAGGGGCACGTGCGGGATCCGCCGCAGCTCGGTCCGCCCCGTCGCCGAGTACACCACCAGCGTGCCCGCCCCGCACAGCAGCAGCTCCAGCAGGTCGGGGAACGTGCTGCGCACCCGCTTGGCCCCCCGCGCCAGCGAGTCGTCGGCCCGGCCGAAGGAGTAGTGTTCGAACTCGTTGTGCGTGATCCGCCAGCGGTGCTGCAGCCGGGCGTAGACCCACATCGTGAGGTAGGGCGGCGTCAGCAGCAGGCTCAGGCACAGCCCGAACGCCGGGTCGTACGCCACGTCGCGGTTCGCGAAAAACCGGTAGACATCGCCGATGCCCGTGAACCGGTCGAACGTCGCGTCCAGGTATTTGCCTAAGAAAAACAAGGCCAGGAACACCACCAGCCAGAACACCGCGTGGTCCCGCTCCAGGTCGATCCCGATCGTCAGCACCACCAACGCCACCAGCAACAGATACACCCAGCCCACCACCTCCGCGTTGAGCCCCAGCGTCTCGACCAGCGGCCAGAACGCAAACCCCGCTACGATCACCGGCCAGACAAACACCAGCTTCGGATAGGTGTGAAACACCACCTGCGACACCGGCTTCTTTGCCTTCGGCGGCTTGCGACGCTTCGCGGCCTTCCGGGGCTTCTCGGCAGACGGGGCGGAAGGGGACGTGGGCTCGGCCATCGTTTCGCTCGGCTTGTCCTTCGCCGGCGAGAGATCGTCGGCGTCGGTGAGAACACTTGTATCCGCGTCGGGTTTCTCATCGCCGGGCATCCGCACACTGTACTTCCCCGCTCCGAGACGTGACGCCGCATCGCCTGTCCCGCGCGTGGAGATCGCACGGTTTGGACAGAGCGATGCGTCGAGGCCGGGCGATTCAGTCCCACCTCACCAGCGCGACCCGACGCGGCCGGAGTTCGATCTCGCCCTCGACGCGGTCCCCCGTGCGCAGGTCCGTGCCGGTGCGGGGTTGGCCGTCGGGGCCGAGTGCCCGCAGCCTTGACGGTGCCGAGCCCACGTGAGCGATCAGGCTCAGCGTATCGCCGCCGTATTCGACGCTGCGGTACAGGGTGCCGAACGCCATCGTTTCGGGGTCGTCGGCCCGGACCAGCCGGATCGCCGGCGTCAGGTCCAGACGCCCCAGCGCACGAGCCATCGCGGCGTGCAGCGGCACCGCGTCGTCGGCCCGCCAGTCGGAGCCGAGTGTCGAGCGGTCTAAGTTCAGCGGTCTGCCGTAGGGGTCCCGTAGCGTTTGGGGCGGGTCCAGCCACACCACGGCCAGGCCGTCTAGTTCGGCTTCCGCGATCGCCGCCTGTGCGTCGGCGGTGAGGTGCGTCACCCCGGGCACCAGCAGCAGCCGGGTCTCGTCCGGTAGCTTGCCGCGGGCCAGGATGCTCTCCGACGCCACGCCGACGCCCACGCCGAGCTGCGCCGCCGCCTCGTACGCGGTGTGCAGCGCGTGCATGTGGCGGTGGTCGATCATCCACGAGCTGTCGGAGAACAGGACCCGGATCGGCCGGCTCGGGTCCGCGACCGCGGCGACCTCCGGCCCGAACTTGTTGAGCTCGGCGTGGCTCTGGAACAACGCCGCGAGCAACGCCGGGCGGGCCGTCACGCTGCGGAAAAACGCGTGGGACAACGCGGGATGCCGGAGCTCGGGGTTGTCGCGACGCTGCCAATACCAAACGATGTTGCCCGTCGAGCCGTGACCCGCCATCAGCCACATCGACAGCGGAGCGTGCTCGGCCGATATCTCGTCGGCCCGGGGCCGCAGCCGGCCGGTCGTGAACGCGTGGACCTCGGTATCGAGGATCGCCTTGCCCGGCCCGACGCCGAGCAGGTGGTCGTAAGCCAGCATCGCGTGAGGCCACTGCACGCAGTAGCGCTCGGGCTTCCACGAGTCCGCCGCCGCCCGGTCGTCGGTCACCGGCAGGATACGCGTATCGATGCCGTGGAAATCCACGATCTCGGCCATCGCCTCGCGGTCGATCCCGGCGGCCGGCACGTGGTGCTGCACACCGACGCTGCTGAGGTCCTGGATCTTGATGTGCACCGCGATGTCCGGGTGGTGCCGGCGGATGCGGTCGGCCAGGAACGCGAACGCCTGTGTGGCGCGGTGGCGGTTGAACCGCAGCGTGTCGTAGTGTCGGCCGGAAGAGGCTTGCACCAAAGATTCCTTGGTCGGCGCGGTCACCGCCCGGAACGAGTCGAGCTCGGTGCCCCACGCCTGATTGAGTGAATCGACCTCGCCATACTCTCGTTCCAGCCACGTCGCGAACGCGGCGACGGTGTGCTCGGTCCAGGCGGTGACGGGGAACTCGGGCTCGTTGGCCAGGCTGACCCCGGCCAGCGCGGGGTGCGGACCCATCGTGCCGAAGAGCGTGTCGATCGCCCGCCCGGCCACGCCGCGGAAATCGGGGTGGTCGATGTCCATCCGGAAGAAGTGCCAGCCCGACCGGGTCAGCCCCGGGTAGCGGGCCTCGAGCGGCTGGGTGTGGTTCCAGATCAGGTTGACGTCGGCGGCCATGCCGTACTGGGCGTAGAGGTCCAGCCGCTGCCGCAGCCACTGGGCGTTGCGCCGCGACTCGGCGGGATTGCCCGTCACGAACGCGCTGACCCGGGCGTTGATCTCGTGCAGCCCCACGCCCAGGGGCGCCATGTCATCGAGGATCGGCCGCAGCGTCTCCCTGAACGGGCGGATCGGCCCGCCGACGTGGTACTCGAAGTTTTCGACCTCGTCGAACCACGAAAAACCCAGCGGGAACACGGGCCGACCGTCGATCGTCCACCGCCCGTTTTCACGCCGCATCCGGGTCCAATCGACCGCCGGCATCGCGGTCGCCGACCCCGGATCGGACCGCCAGCCCGCCGCCAACGCCTCGGCCTCCCGCTCCATCTGGTCGCTGAGTTCGAGCACCGCTCGCTTGCCCCGATCGCCTTGACGGAGTTGGGCCGGGCCGAACGAAGCCATGATCCGCCCGAACGCCTCGGGCTCGGCCCGCTGCTGCGTGACCCAGCGCTGCACCAGGCCCGAAAAAGCCGACGTCCACGGCGGCGGCCCCGACGATCCGGGGTCGAGCCCGCTCGGCGTCTCGGGCGAAGCTTCGGCCTCGGGTTCCGCCGCGGAGGCCGAGCCCACCCCGCCGCCGCAGGCAAGCCACGCAAGAGTCAGCAGGACCAAGAGAGGGACAAGGAGACGAAGAATCATTTAAACATCGTACTTCGCACGCCGCGGGTTCCAAGCGTGCGCATGCCCAAAACGATCTTTATGCCTTCGGCTCGGGCTCAGGCCCGGAGAAAGTGTCAGGGCCCAGGAGTTGGCGGCCTTGTTCAGCCACAACCCATGAAACGGGCGGCCTAATCGGCGGCCTCGGCGTTGAGCCGGAGGGTGACCGTGCCCGCGAAGGGTTCGCCGGGCCGGATGATTTTCTGGTCGAAACGGAGCGATTTGGTGAGGTGCGGGTTGGAGCCACCGCGATGGAAATTCAGGGCGTGGAGAACGAATCCGCCGCCGGGAGCGGGTACGGCCTGGGCGTGGAGGCCCGTTCCGTCGCCGAGCAGGACGAGGCCTCGGCCCTGCTCGTCATGCAGGCCCGCG
>JBCBSA010000187.1:0-5711 GCA_039819425.1 Planctomycetota bacterium | reverse complement strand
GACGCCGGCGTCGAGGACCTGGTCGAGGACGTCTTTCCACGGCAGACGACAGAGCGATTCGGTCAGCAAGACGCACAGCCGCCACTGTCGGCGTGCGGTCGGGCGGAGCGCGGCGTTGAGGCGGCGTTCGAGTTCGTAGCCGCGGTATCGGAGTTGTTCGACTTGGCTTGCCGCCGCGGCTTTTTCCAGGGGTAAAGTTTTGGTGAATTCCTCGATCGAACGCAAGGCTTCGCTGAGGCGTTTGCCCGCGGCGACCGCGACGTCGGCCACCGACCCCCGGAAGTGTTCACGAGGCGTGGTCAGCGTGGTGCCGACGTCGCCGGGCGTGTCGCGGTTGGCGGTGAGGTTGGGGATAGTGGTGAGGGCGGCGGCGAGGTCGTGGCGGAGGGTCTTGAGGTCGGCCGAGAGGTCGGCGTCGTTGAGCAGGAAGCGGGCGGCGTCTTCCATCACGCGCAGGGCTTCGCGGGCGCGGTTCGCATTGGCATCGATCAGGCGGGCGACGGCGGGCATGAGGTGATTTTAGGTTTTGGATTGCCGATAGCTGCGTTGCGACGCAACGCAGATCAGCGACGCGTGGCGTCGCAGCTGCGTGAAAAATAGCGTGCGGTGTTTTAATTTTCTTCCGGGGGTCGCTTGTAGATCAAAGCGAGGTTGCGGGCGTAGATGGCCCAGCCGGTGGACTGGCCCAGGACGCCGACGATGTCTTTGCGCCAGACGAAGTAGACCAGGAGCATGGTGGCGCCGACGAGGCTGAGCCACCAGAAGACGGGGGGGACGACCGAGCGTTGTTGGCGTTCGCTGGCGAGCCACTGGACGAGCATGCGGGCGGTGAAGAGGACTTGGCCCAAGAGGCCGAGGGCGACCCAGGCGACGCCGGCGGCGGTGGTGATGTTGAGCAGGCCAAAGAGCGGGCCGCCGGCGTCGCGGCGTTGTTGCTGGGCTTCGACGAGGCGGAGGTAGGCGTCGGGGGTGAGGCGTCGGCCGTCGTGTTCGACCAGGAGTTGATCGCCGTCGCGGACGAGTTCGACGTCGCCGAGGCGGGATTGGAGGTTGACGGTGGGATCGGGGGTCTCGTCGGCATGGACTACACCGACGATCGCGCACAGCGTCACGACCACAAGCGCCACCCGGACAATGTCTCGATCCATTCCGGGGGCGGGGGTGGGGGTGGGGGTCACGCGGGGAGGGCCCCGGCGCGTTGGCGGGCGGAATCGCGGACCATGGCCCGGACGACGAAGCAGTCGCGGAGGCCGGGCAGGCCGCGTTTGAGCAAGCCGGTGCCGTACTTGGTTTGGCCGGCGGCGCGGGGGCGGTGATGGACGGGGGTTTCGACGACGACGCCGCCGAAGCCGGCGACGAGGGCGGGGATGAAGCGGTGCATGCCCGGGCGGTGGAGCGGGAGGCGTCGGGCGAAGTCGGTGCGGAGGACGCGGGTGGCGCAGCCGGTGTCGCGGACGGCATCGCCGACGACGAGTCGGCGGGCGAGTCGGCCGACGCCCGAGGCCATACGTCGCATCAGGTGGTCGCGCCGGTTGGCCGAGCGGTCGCCCTGGACGAGGTCGGCGCGGCGGTCGTGCAGCAGCGTGAGCATCTGCGGCAGGTCGCCCGGGTCGTTCTGGAGGTCGGCGTCGAGCGTGGCGATCAGCGGGGCGTGGGCCGCGGCGATCCCCGTCGCCAACGCCGCCGACTGGCCGGCGGAGGTGTCGTGGCGTCGGACGGTCAGCGCGGGAAAGCGTTGGGCCAATGCCGCCAACTCGGCGGGCGTCGCGTCGGTCGATCCGTCGTCCACGACCACTACCTGCACCCGCCACGGCGTGTCGGCGAAGACGGCAAAGACCTCTTCGACCAGCGGCGTGAGGTTGCCCGCTTCGTTGAGCGCCGGAGCGACAATCGCCAGGTCGTAGGGCCGAGCCGCGGGTTGGTGCGTGTCGCTAACCATCGTTGGATTGTAAGCCCTGCCTCCCGGGCTTCGTGGGCCCCAGGACGTCCGGCGTCGCCGGCCGCACCCCGTCGCGCTGCGTCGACACGGGCCCCGCCTCCTCGCGGTTGAACGGCACCAGCACCAACGCCGCCGCCACCGCCGACCACGCCGCCCACGACACGGCCGACCGTGCCGGCGACAGCCGCCCCACCCACCGCGTCGCCAACCCCGCCAACAGCGTGAGCACCACCGCCGTGCCGACCCAGTACGCCGTGGTCGGTGCCGCCGTCGGCTCCAGGTGACGCACCAGCCGCACCGGCCCGATCAGCGACGCCCCCAGCACCAGCCCCGCCGTCGGCCATCCCGCCCACCGCCAGATCGCCGACGGCTGGTAGTGCGACGCCCGCTCCGAGACCTCGCCCAGCACCTGCCCCGTCAACGCCGCCACCGCCAGCACCCCCGGCAGCGCCGCCCCCCAACCGCCCGGCCCGAGCACCGCCAACCCCCCCGCCGTCACCGCCCACGCCCACCCCAACCACAACCTGCCCCCGGAATGGGCTCCGGAATGGGCCCCGCCGCGTCCCTCGTCCCACCCCCGCCACCACGGCGACACCACCGCCACCAACGCCGCCGGCACCCACACCCCCAGCCCCAACGCCAGCCCCATCGCCCGCTCCCACAGCCCCCCGTCTCCGATCCCCCACAAGCTCCGCGCCGCCCACGCCTCGGGGTCGTTCTCCCAGACGTACACCGCCCACGGGATCGTCAGCAGCCCCGCGATCGCCACCGCCGCCGTCAACCCCAGCCCGTGCGTCAGCCGCCGCGGACACAGCAGCCCCACCGCCAGCAGCGGCCCCACCCCCGACACCAACGCCCACGGCCCGCCCGTCAACGCCCCCAACCCCAACGCCGCCCCCGACAGCCCCCACCCCGTCCCCAGCCGCCACAGCTTCGGCGTCGGCCGCATCGGACGCAGCGCCCACAGCCCCGCCGCGATCGACAGCATGATCCAGCCCGCCGTCACCGCCTCCGCCGTCGCCACCCGCCCGTACCACACCAGCAACGGGTTGCCCACGCAGATCAGCCCCGCAAAACCCGCCGCCCGCAACCCCCCCAGCGACCACCCCGCCCAGAACACCGCCGCCACCGACACCAACGCCATCACCACGCCCAGCCGCCGCGCCCCCAGCAATCCGCTCCCCGCGTCCCCCGGCCCCCACCACCCGATCGCCGCCGCCTGACCCCACGCCAACCCCGGGGCCTCGTCGAGCACCAACGCCTCGCCGTCGAACGGCACGACCCGCTCGAGCCGCGCCCGCTCCGACAACGCCGCGCTTTCCATCTCCCCCGCCTCGACCGCCCGCTGCCACGTCGCCCAAGCCACCCCCACCGCCGTCGCCTCCCGCGCCGTCGCCGGCCGCTCGGCCAGCCCCACCGCCATCGGCCACGCCGACACCAACAACAACCCCGCCAACGCGCTCCCCACCGCCCACCCCCGACGCGACCGCGACGGCTGCCAGCGGGCCGATGTTGTTGAACTCGACGTCTGCATCCACTCGTTCCCAACCCGACACGCCCGGCCCACCCGGGCCCCGAGACCATCACCACCACCGGACTCCATGATAAATCACCCGTGCCCCAGACGGCTCCACGCCGAGGGGCGATTCTCACCGCCGCACCCCGCCGTTCGCCCACCCCTCTCCACGTTTAGCGGGTGCGGCGAAGCCGCCCTTTCCGGGGCTTTCCGGGGCTTTGCCAGGCATTCCGGCGGGCCGACGGGCCGACGGGCCGCGGGACGCTGGGCGTCACCCGCTAAACGGGAGGTGGGGGCTGTTCCCCCGCGACGCGACCCGGGGCGGGGCCCGTAGCCAACGGCATCGGTTCCGGATCAAAAATCAGTCCACCGGGCCCGCGACCGACTGCTCCAGCCGCTTGAGGTGGACCTTCGCCCGCCGCTTGCGGTCGTCGTCGAGTTCGCGGTGGCCGAAGCGGACCTCATAGAACAACTCGGTCAGGGCGACCACCGGGTCGAACCGCAGCGGGTTGGCCTCGGCGAGCTCGTGGGCGAAGGCCGAGGGCGACTGCCACGCCGGCCGGCGGTAGCCGCGGCGCTCGAGCAGGTCGAGCATGGCCAGGTAGAACCCCAGCCGACGCGACAGCCCGCGGCGACGCTCCGGCGGCAGCGACGTCAGCTGCAGACGCACCAGCCGACGCCGACGCACCCACGCGATGCGGACCAACAAACCCGCCGCGATCAGCAGCCCCACGCTGCACAACACCAGCACCAGCGCCTCGCCCCGGTTGAGGTGGGCCACCCGCGGCAGGCTCCGCACCCACGCCACGAAACGCCCGGCCAACGCCTCGCCCCGCGCACGCGACGCCCCGACCGACGCCGCCACGTTGTCCAGCACCGCCTCCTGCGTCCGGCCGTCGAACGCGACGACCGTGCGGATCCAGGCAAATTCGAGGTGTTCGTAAAACTCGCGCAGCGACGCGAACAGCCCGTCGGGCGCACGGTGCTGCGCCTCGACCCGCTCCGGCGGCGTGGCGTCGAACGTGTACCAACCCACCCCCGGCCCGCCGTCGACCTCGACCCAGGCGTGCGCGTTGGACTGACGCACCACGTAGTACCCCCCCAGCGTGTTGAACTCCGAGGCCCGGAAGCCCGTCACCATCCGCGCCGGCACGCCCACCGACCGACACAGCGCGATCAGCCCCGCCGCGAACAACTCGCAGTGGCCCCGCCGGGTCTCGAACAAGAACTCGATCACGGGGTCGCGGCCGCCGCGGACCGGCGGGTTGGCCAGGTCGTACCGGTAGCCCCGGCGGAGGTACTCGCCCAACACCGACGCCACGCGCAGGTCCTCGGGCGTGTGGCGGGCGTCGGGGTCGCGTTCGATCCCCGCCTGGGCCAGCACACGCCGGGCCAACCCCCGGACCCGCTCCGCCTCGACCGTCCACCGCCGGGCGTAGGTCTGGGCGTCGATCACCGTCACGTCTTCCACCAGGTCCGACCCGGGGCCGTAGTGGTAGAGCGGCTCACGCCGCGTCGCGGACGGCAACAACCCCGGCGGCAGGTCCACCAGGCTCGGCGGCGACCCGAGCGACCCGTCGCCGCGGTCGACCCGCGGCGAGGAGATCGGCCAACTCAACCGGTACGTCGCCGCCCCTACCACCGACGCCGTCGCCCGCAGCTGCTGGTCGATCGGGCTGAACGCCACGCTGCCCAGCGCCTCGGACTCGAAACGCACCAGGTCGAACCCGCTCGCCCCGATCTTCGTCGGCACGGGCACCACGCTGAAGATGTGCCGCTGCCGGGCGTCGCGCAGCGAGACCTCGGCCGTGTAGATCGTCCGGCGGTCGTCGGGACGCGGGGACCGCGCGTTGAGCCGATCGATCGGGATGTCCTGGTCCGACCCGATGGCGAACTGCGAGCGGAACCACGTGTCGTTCTCCGGGTTGTACTGGTCCAACGCCGCCCCCCGCACCAGCCAGGGGTCGTCCTCCCAGCCCAGCGCCTGGCCGCCGCTCTCGATCTTGACGTTCAGCATCGGCTCCCGCGACCCCGTCCCGATCGGCCCGACCCCCAGCCGCACCACGTTGCTGAACCCCGCCTGGGCCGGCGCCGCCCCAGACGCGGGGGTCAGGCTGATCGCCGACTCCCCCGACCGCGGCGTCACCACGAACACCGCCGCCGCCACCAACGCGCACACCAAACCCACCACCACCCCCACCCCCCGCAGCTGCCGACGCGCCACCCGGCCCGCCGTCGCGTTGGGCCGCGGCGGCG
>JBCBSA010000186.1:0-5728 GCA_039819425.1 Planctomycetota bacterium | reverse complement strand
GGTGCGGGGCGACAGCAGCGGTTTGGTTTCGCCGTCCACGCCGGAAAAGAACAGGGTGAACTCATCGACGTCCTCGACAGACGCCGGCCAGATGGCGACGCTCTCTTTGGCGAAGTCTTCGCCCTGCAAGAGCCGGCCCAGCACGTCGTCGGGGCTCTCCAAGAGGTCGTTGCCCAGGCGTTCGGCGATAGCGGGGTAGACGGCGGGGGGGATGCGGCGGCCGGCGGTGACGATGCGCCCGTTGTCGTCGACGACGGTGATCTCGGGGATGAATAGCCGGTCTTCGCCGGTGCGGTTGACGACCTTGTACGCCGCGTACCAGTACCAGCGCGGCACGCCGCGGTCGTCGTTGACCAGGATCGGCCGCGGCGTGTTCACCGTCAGGTCGAACGCCCAGGTCGGGTTGATGATCGACGGCTCGGCGTGCGTGCCCTCGGCCGGTTCCTGTTCCTGAGCCGCGGTGAGCGGGCACCACGAGGCCATCACCAACGGGGCGGACACCAGAGCAACGCACAACCACGCTCGACGCATCACGGAAGACTCCAGGGAAACCGGGGGCAGGGGGGATCCGGGGGACGCCGGGAACCCGGCCGGCAGAATCCGCGGGCCCGCGTTGGCCCGCCGGACCGACCAGTGTACGATCGCCTCTGTCGGGGGGCAACGATCCGCCCGAGGCTATCGGGCCCAACCCCGGCTCCCCACGCCGCCGTTTCGTCGCCGGTCTCCCACTCATGGCCCGTCTGCCCGATCCGCCCCCATCGCCGCCTCCGCCGAGCCCCACGTCTGGGGCGGACGACCGCGTCCGCTTCGAGCGGGTCGGCGACGGCCTACGGCCCCAGGCCCTGGCCATGCTCCTCACCGGCCGACGCGACGCGGGGGAGCACGCCGTGCGGCCGTTCCTGTCGTTCGCTCAGGAAAACGACCTGGACCTGTCCCAGCTCTGGGTCGCCTGGGACGGCCGGCGGATGTCGGCCGCGGCGTTGATCGTCCCCGGGGTGGGGCGGACGGCGATGCTGTTCCTGTCGCCCGTCTCGTCGTCGGGGCGGGTCGTCGTGAGCGGCCGGCTGATCGCCCACGCCGCGGCGCAGATCGACCCCGAGGAGGTCAGCCTGGTCCAGGCCCTGCTCGATCACGGTCAGACCCAGCAGCAACGCGCCGTCGAAGCGGGGGGGTTCCGCTTCCTTGCCGACCTGGCGTATATGCACCGAGCGGGCAAGCACGGCGACCCCCTCCCGCCCGTCCGGCTGGGCGACGCGACGCTGACCCCCATATTGTGGTCCGAGTCGGCCCGGCCCCTCTTCACCACCGCCATCGAAGCCAGCTACGAGGGCACCCTCGACTGCCCGGGCCTCCTGGGCCTACGCACCACCGACGACATCCTCGCCGGGCACATGGCCACCGGCCGCTTCCGCCCCGAGGACTGGGCCGTCTGGGCCGCCGCCGACGGCCGACCCGCCGCCGTGCTGCTCTTGGCCGAGTCCGCCACCGGCGTCGGCGTCGAGCTGGTCTACCTCGGTGTCTCCCCCTTCGCCCGCGGCCACGGCCTGGCCAAGGCCCTGATGCGTCACGCCCTGGACCGCACCGCCCGCCACGGCCGCGGCGACCTCGTCCTCGCCGTCGACGACCGCAACGCCCCCGCCCTGCACCTCTACCGCGGCCTCGGGTTCAGGACCAGCGCCCGCAAGACCGCCCTGATCCACACCCCCGCAAACCCCGCAAATCCGGGGTAAGCCGCAACCCCCCCGAGCGACCCTTCTCCACGTTTAGCGGGTGCGACGCAGCCGCCCTTGCCGGAGGAGCGACCGGCCGCGAGAAGCTACGCATCACTTGCTGCACACGAGGTTGGTGCGCTACAGAATGTCAAACCTCACTGCCGCGAGTCAGGGCCATCTGCGATGTAGATCGAGGTTTTCCCCGAGCCGAAGGCGGGGTCTCTATCAATCTTCCCATACTCAAAAAACAACGGCGCGAGGCGCTTGAAAGCAGCCCCCACCACGACGCATGGCGAGCCCGCTTCTCCCCGGTGAGTTGTGTGTGCCGCGTAAACATCAAGTAAACGAACCGTTACAGAACGATGTGAAAAGCGTCAGCGATTTTCCACACCGCGTGTGTAAATCCAACGTGAGCGTGGGGAAAAATTCTTTTACGCCCCTAAGCGTTTGTTTTCTCTCGCGCTGAAGATTGCAAGCCCGCCCGAGTGGTGGCGAAGCGGTTGAACCAAGGGTCTATGTCTTCTATCTTCGCTCCGCTGCGGAAGGATTCCGCGGCCCGCGTGAAAAACGCCGGCCCGTCACGATAGACGTGACCGACCACGCCACGGAACCAGGCTCGGGATCCTCTGACCCGATCGACCGACGACCAATGACTGGTCCCTCGGCTCGGGCCGTCCCGCTCGGCCTCTTCCTCACTTCACGACCCGGCGTGGTCGTACTGACGGGCCGCTCTCGTTCGATCGGGCGGCTTCCCGGACGGAACCTACAACCACGGCACCCCCCCCGAAATCGCTGGGGAGACGTCGGCGTTCACCCGCCGCGTCCGCGCGATCCCTCGGGCGCGTTCCCACGCGATCTGCACGAAAGCTCTCCGAATGCCCGACTTCGATCCCGGCCTCACCGACCGCATCAACCAACGACTCGCCCAGACCATCGGCCGTCGGCCCTACGAACTCTGGATCCAGCCGTCCGTCCGCCTCCGCTACCGCGACCAAGACCGCACCCTCCGCGTCGCCGTGCCGAACCGCTTTGTTGCCGACAAGGTCCGCGACGACTTCGCCCCCGCTCTCCGCGCCGCCGTCCGCGCCGAAGCCGACCTCGCCGCCGATACCGACCTCGCCCTCGAACTCACCGTCGAACCCGACCACTTCACCTCCGCCCCCGGAAGTTCTCACTCCGCGGCCGAGAGCGATCAACGCACCGAGAGCAGCGAGTCCAAGCCGTCCCGAAGCAACGCCAAGGCAACGACCCCAGCCGCCCATCACAAGCCCCGTCCCCGTTCTACCACCCCCGCGTTCCGCCACCGCTTCGAGGACTTCGTCGTCGGCCCGTGCAACGAACTCGCCTACGCCGCCGCCCTCGCCCTCGCCCAGTCCCTCGGCGACGCCGAGTCCGACGCGGGCCGCGGCGTCGCCGGAGCCGGGTCGCTCTTCGTCCACGGCGAGTGCGGCGTCGGCAAGACCCACCTCCTCCAGGCCGCCTGCCGACGCGCTCTCGAGCGACGTCCCGACGCCCGTGTCCTCTACCTCACCGCCGAGGAGTTCACTAACCGCTACGTCGCGGCCGTCCGCAACAACACGCTCGAAACCTTCCGCCGGGAGATCCGTCGGCTCGACCTGCTCGCCGTCGACGACATCAGCTTCTTCGCCAACAAACGCAAGACCCAGCAGGAGTTCTTCCACAGCGTCGACCACGTCGAGCTCCGCGGCGCCCGCGTCCTGCTCGCCGGCGACAGCCACCCCCGGCTGATCAAAGACTTCAGCGACGCCCTGGTCTCCCGCTGCCTTCACGGCCTGGTCGTTCAGGTCCAGCCGCCCGATCCCGCGACCCGCCTCACGCTCGTTGCCCGCCTCGCCCAGCAGCGCGGCCTCGTCCTCCGCGGCAACGTCGCCGAGCATCTTGCCGCCCACGCCGGCCGCGCCGTCCGCGAGATTGAGGGCACCATCGCTCAGCTCCACGCCCTCGCCGGCCTCACCCAATCTCACACGCCGACCCGCTTCGTCGACCGCGCCCTGGTCGAACGCCTCTTCGCCGGTCAACGCCAGCTCACCGCCCGCCGACCCGTCCGCTTCGCCGACGTCCGCGACGCCGTCTGCGACGCCCTCAACGTCTCCCCCGACCAGGTCGCCGGCTCGTCCCGCCAGCGCCAGGTCGTCCTCGCCCGCGCCCTGGTCGTCTACCTCGCCAAGGACCTGACCACCCAGAGCTACCCCGAACTCGCCGCCGCCCTGGGCAAGTCCAGCCACTCCACCGTCGTCACCGCCGTCCAGCGCATGACCCGCCAACTCGAAGCCAACGCCCCTTTGCTGTTGCGCGGCCGCGGCGAATCCACCACCCCCGTCCAACTCGTTGAAGAACTCCGCGCCGCCGTCCTCCAGCACGTCAACGATTAGTGTCACCCGATCTCCACCACAGCGTATGACCACACCCGCGGGCTTGAACGGAGGCCGGCGCGACATCCAATGGGCTCGACGCTTATCCCCTGCCCCATGGCCTACCGCGGCCCGTTCGCTTTCGTTCGCTCTGCGAATGCCGTCAGCCGCGGATCTTCCCGCGCCCACCATTCGGCGTGGCCGTCGATAAACACCACCGCGACCCTCGGCTCGCCAGAGTCCCACGCCGCCCGGTCGAACAGCAGCGGCGTCACACCCGGCTCGCCGACCGCGCCCGCGCGGCGGTCCGGCGGGGCGTAGCCCAAGCCCTCCGGGTCCGGCAGCGTCGGGTCTTCGATCAGCCCGGGCAGGTCCCGGCCGTAGGCCTCGTCCAGCGTCGCGGGCCAGGCCCCGTCCGGACCGTTCTGTTGGGCGACCACGACCCGCAGCGCGGCCGTTTGTAATGCGTTCATCCGCTCGATCCGCCGGGCGTTCTGCCGGCTCGCCGCGACCACCTCGATCAGCGGCCTCCAGTCCAACTCCGCCAACCGCACCGCGTGGCGGACGCGGTCGCCCTCGACCCGCCAGCCCGCTTCGCCCACCAACGCCGCGCCGGCCATCTGCAGCAAGCTCACCCCGCCGGGGTTCTCCGGGCCCACGCCCACCTGGTTGGCGAACGCCCGGGCCGCGAACGCCTGCACCCGCGGCCCGAATGCCGCCGCCGCCGCCTCGTCGGCCGCCCGCCCGAACGCCCGGACCCGGTCCGGCGTCCCGCCTTCGCCCAGCCACAACCCCGCCGACAGCCACCGCGACTCGAACACCGCCTTGAACAGCCCTAACGCCGCTTCCATGTTTGCGATCGCCGCCTCGCCGTCCGGCAGACCCGACACGCTCTGACGCACGTCGCGTTCGGTCTGCTCGAACCGCGTGACTTGAAGCTCGCGCAACGCCGCCGTCGGCGACCACACCACCCATGCCGCCGAGCCCGCCAGCGGCTCGGCCGCCTCTCGCCACGCCGCGCCCACCGCCGGCTCGATCGCGTTCAGCTCCGCCACCGTCGGGGCGTCGGCCCCGGCCATCACGCCGACCCACCGTCCGTCGCCCAGCCGGCCGTGGCGCGCCAGCCGGCCCGAGCCGCCGTCAAACACCTCCGCCACCTCCGCCGCCGCCGCGTCGCCCGGCCAATCGGTCACGATCACCGCCGAGGTCCGCGATACCGTCGCTTCGCCGTCGGCCTCACGCAGCACCCACCCCACCCGCAGCACCCCCAACTCCGTCAGCCGTTCCCACCATCCGCGGCCGGCTTCAACCACTTCGGCGAAATCCTCGGCCAACCCCCTGTCCGCCGCGCCGAGCCCCGACTGGTCCAGCGTCCACGCCATCCACGCCCCGGGCCCGGTGGCGTGCAGCTCGATCTGTCCCGCCAGCACCGCCCGCTCGTCGATCACGGCCGACACCAGCCCCAACGTATGGCCTTCCGGCAGCGCCGCGGGAGCCGGCGGCGCGGCCGCCGCCCTTGCGGTGCGCGGCGCTGTTGACCGCACGCAATCCGCCGAGCAGCTCTTTCATACCGTCCGACAGGGCGTCGTAGGCGAGATACATGTTGGCGAACAACGTGTCGCCCCCGTGCGGAGGGACCTCGAC
>JBCBSA010000185.1:0-5761 GCA_039819425.1 Planctomycetota bacterium | reverse complement strand
CTCCGGATCGGCCACGGTTTCGCAGATGCAAGCCAACGGTGATCCTCGCGCCGGTCGGGTCAGTCGAGCTTCAGGCCGTCCAACGCCCCCGCCTCGTCCAGCAGGTCGAACAGCGCCTGCACGTCCCGCGTCCGGCACACCGCCCGCAGCGTCACCCGCGACTCGCCGGCCGGCCGGCTGATCGACACGAACGACAGCAGGTCCGCCAGCCGGGCCGCGTCTTCGTTCTCCGCCGCGGCGAACTCGATCATCGCCTTGCCCCCGGCCGCGATGTCTTCGAGCTGATCCGCCCGGGCGACGCTGACCGTGTCGAAGTGCAGGCTCAACGACAGGTCCGCCGCCCCCGCCGTGCCGACCATTTCCAGGCTCTCGATCATCCGGGCGATGTTCGACTGCCGGGGCTGGCCCGCGAAGAAATCGCCCGGCAGCCGATCCACCCACATCCGCAGGAACTCACCCCGCCCCAACGCGTCGGCCGACGCCGCCCGCGCTCCGCCCCGCGCCGCATCGACCAGACGCTCCGCCTCCTCTTTGGACGGCGACATCACCACCACCCCCCCGGGGAATTTTTCTTCGCCCAGGCCGTCGCCCGCGGCGAGCGGGTTCGCTTCGCCCCGTGGCACCACCGCGCAGAACACCCGCATCCGCTCGGGCTGCTGCCCCAGTACCGAGTGCACGATCAACCCGCCGTACTCATACGAGTCGTAGTTCGCGTCGGCCAGCAGCAACCCCTCGAGGTTCGTGTCCGCGTCGTCGATCTCGACCACCACCCCGATGTCGCCGGGCCCGAACCCCCGCCCGTACGCCACGACTCGGCCCAGGTCCCGCCGCAAGTTCAGCCCCAGCATGTTCGACACCCCGTCGAGCCGTTCGTTCAGCACAGCCCGCTGTCCCTCATCGAACTGCGCCATCACCTCGCCCGCCACCGCGCTGTCCCTCACCACCCCCGCGTCAAACACCACCCCCCACGCCGCGTCGCCCGGCACAAGCGTCTCCCCCGGAACCCCCGGAAACCCCGGCTCCGCCGAAGCCGGCCCCGCCAACCCGATCCATACCGCAGCCACTGCCGTCCACGTTTTCATGATGAAGTTCCTGGGTGTGTATTGGAGTCTATCCCCGTCGTGGCATACGCCGGCCGCGACCGGAGCGTTACACCCCGGCTTTCAGATACCGCCTTACCATGGATCCCCATGACCGACACCCCCCTCAAAATCGGCGTCATCGGCGGCAGCGGCCTCGGCGACCTCTTCGCCGGCGAGACCGCCTCGGCCACCCACGACCTCGACACGCCCTTCGGCAAGCCCAGCTCGCCCGTCACCGTCGTCGACTGGTCCGGCGTCGAAGTGTGTCTGCTCCAACGCCACGGCCCGGGACACACCCTCAACCCCACCGCCGTGCCGTACCGCGCCAACCTCTTCGCCCTCAAGTCGCTCGGCGTCACCCACGTCCTGGCCAGCGGCGCCACCGGCAGCCTCCGCGACCACCTCCACCCCGGCCACCTCGTCGTCGTCGACCAGGTCATCGATAAGACGCTCAAACGCCCCAACACGTTCTACGAACACGCCGCCGTCCACGTGGAGTTCTCCGAGCCGTTCTGCCCGGTGATGCGGCGTTGGCTGCTCGACGCCGCCGAGCGGGACCGCTCGGTCGAGGGGGCCGACACCGTGGTCCACGACGGCGGCACCTACGTCTGCATGGAGGGCCCGGCTTTCTCGACCCGGGCCGAGTCCGAGTGGCACCGCCAGCTCGGCGGCGACCTCATCGGCATGACCGCCATGCCCGAGGCCCGCCTGGCCCGCGAGGCCGAGCTCGCCTACGCCCTGATCGCCATGCCCACCGACTACGACTCCTGGAAACCGCATGATCCAAAACAAGACGCCATGGGCCTCCTCGAAGAGATCATCGGCAACCTCAAGAAAGCCACCGCCGCCAACCTCGCCCTGATGAAAGCCGCGTTGTGCGACCTCTCGATCCTCCGCGACACCCCCAGTCCCGCCCACTCCGCGTTGGGCCTGGGCATCTGGTCCGACAAGACCAAGCTCGACTCGGCCGAGGTCGACCGCCTGCGACCGCTGTGGGGCAAGTACTTCCAGTAACCCCCCCGATGCGTCCGGCCCTTTGTTGCTGCGCTCCGCAGGGCTCGGTTTAAAAAGATCTGTCAACGACACTTAAGCCAAGAGCCGCGGAGCGCAGCGACAAAGCCCCGGATCACTCGGCGCTCTCTCCGTCTTTGTTTTCTCCCTTCGCCTTCTCGTCGGCCAGCTCCCGCCGATTGATGTCCACCTCTCGGGGGAAGTCGAAGGCGAGGCGGACCTTGTCGCCGTGGATGTCGACGACGCGGATCATGCCCAGTGGGTCTTTGGGATTGCCGATGACGATTTCTTCTCCGACGCGGCGGGTAAGGGCGAGCATGCGGGAGACCTCCTGTCGCAACACGGCACACCACGCCGACGCAGCGGGCCAGACCGTAACACCATACAACAACCAACCCCCACCCCCCTCGGGGAAGCCCCCGGCAGCCCCCGGAAGCTCCCGGAAATCCGCGCACGCAAGAACTCAACTCGCGGAGTGAAAAACTTCCGGGGGAGGGGGGGTTAGTCGAGCTGTTCGACGGCGGTGATTTCGGGGACGCGTTGGCGGAGGTTGCGTTCGATGCCCATGTGGAGGGTCATGTTGCTGGAGGGGCAGCCGACGCAGGCGCCGTGGAGGCGGATGCAGGCGACACCGTCGTCGGTGACTTCGACGAGTTCGACGTCGCCGCCGTCGGCCTGGACGGCGGGGCGGATGCGCTCGATCACGCTGTGGACGCGATCAAAGAGCGAGCCTTCCGGGACAGGGGCGTCGCCGCCGTCGAGGGGAGGGCTGTCGCCGACTTGGGGCAACGGCTTGGACGTGATTCTGGCCATAAACGGGTCCTCAGCGTTTTAGTATACGCCGATCGACCGGCCACGCGTCGCTCGGCGTCGAAACGCTCCCCAAATCACCCCGGCCACCCACGCCACGCCGACGGGTTCGGGCGTGCGGGTCACGGGGTTGAGCAGGCCCGGGGTCACCGCGAAGTCGATGAACCCGGCCGGCCCGCCGTCAACGACGCGGGTGTTCCCGGTTAGCACGACCGAGGGGTCGTGGCCGTCGAGCAGCAACGCCCGGGCGACCACCACCGCGTCGCCCACCGCGACCGCCGGACGCGGCAGAGCGTCGAGCCCGAAAGCCTGGGTCGTGGCGTGGGTCAGCGGTTCGATCGCCCCCGCGTCGTCGCCCGGCACCAGCGTCAGCCAATCCGTCACCCGCGTCTCGGCGGACAACACCGAGGTGGTCACCGCCAGGCTCAGCGACACCCCGGCCGACGCCGGCGAGGGCCCGTCGATCAGCACCAACGTCGTCGCCCGGTCGAACGGCAGCCCGCGGGCCGCCACGGGCGTGAACGGCAATCCCAGCCCCGCCACGGGCGTCGCGGTGTCCCACCCCGGCTCGGCCAGGAGTTGGACCCCGCCCGTGAACAATGACCCTCCCGGACCGAGCGTGTGAGCCCGGCGGACGGTGTAGCCGCGTCCCGGGGTCGCGTCCAACACCAGCAGCGTCGCCCCCGTTTCGCCCACCCCGAAGACCTCGACTCCCGTCGCCCCCCACGTGGGCAGGAACACCTCGCTGATCAGCGGCGTCGATTCGGCCGGCGGCGCGGTCCAGCCCCACGCGACCGCCGCGGCCGCGAGGACAAGACTTAACCAACGCGATCGCCATGGCTTAAACCGATGAGTATCGGTGCGGGTGCGGACCGGCCCCCGCACAGGTCGCTCGCCAAGCTGTCTCATCACGAATCTTCCCACTCGGAGCTAGAGATGAACGTCAGGCCCGACCCGGAAGAATACTGTTCAGAGTGTCGCACACGTGGCATTTTGTTTCAAGAAGATTCGCGGCGGCCGGCTTCGGATTCGACGGGCTCGGGGCGGGACGCCCGGCATCGGTCGCCGATTGACAGGTCAGGCGGCCTCTGATAATTTTTTATCCGGATCGATCGGTAGATCGATGCTTGGTTTGGTGCTTCGGTGACATGGGGCGCGAGACGGTTGGAAGCCGACTCGACGCCCCTTGTTGTTCAGAGCCACTCCCCGGAAGAAGCCCGTTAGCCCGCAAACCGGGTTTGTACGGGCTGGTCCCGGGGCGACGCCAAGCGTCGGGTGTCCGCGGGCTTGCCATTGCTCGCGGCCCCGCTAAATTGCTCTGCCCGCTGCGGGACGGCTCGCAGCGACGCCACCCTAGCTCAGTTGGTAGAGCACACCCTTGGTAAGGGTGAGGTCGGGGGTTCGAGTCCCCTGGGTGGCTTTGGGAATTTCAGACGTTGGATTGAGGATTTTTGATTACAAACCCACCACGGATGATTCGGCGGCGTAGCCAATCAGCAATCAATCAAAAATCAAGAACGACAATCGTGGTCGCTGACCACAGAAACCACGGAGAGCTACGAACCATGGCCAAGGGTGTATTCGAACGGACCAAACCGCACGTCAACGTCGGCACGATCGGCCACGTCGACCACGGCAAGACCACGCTCACCGCGGCCATCACCGCCGTCCAGGGCGCCAAGGGACTCGCCGACCACGTCTCCTACGACGACGTCGCCAAGGCCTCGGCCTCCGACGGCCGCCGCGACGCGACCAAGATCGTCACCATCTCGACCTCCCACGTCGAGTACGAAACCGAGAACCGCCACTACGCCCACGTCGACTGCCCCGGCCACGCCGACTTCGTCAAGAACATGATCACCGGCGCCGCCCAGATGGACGGCGGCATCCTCGTCGTCTCCGCCGCCGACGGCCCGATGCCCCAGACCAAGGAACACGTCCTCCTGGCCCGCCAGGTGAACGTGCCCAAGCTCGTGGTCTTCCTCAACAAGGTCGACCTCGTCGACGACGAAGAGCTCCTCGACCTCGTCGAACTCGAAGTCCAGGAACTGCTCGAAAAGTACGAGTTCGAAGCCGACACCCCGATCGTCAAGGGCGCCGCGTTCCCCGCGCTGCAGAACCCCTCGGACCCCGACGCGTCCAAGTGCATCACCGAGCTCATGGAAGCCATCGACACCTGGATCCCCGAGCCCGAGCGTGAAACCGACAAGCCGTTCCTGATGTCCATCGAAGACGTCTTCTCCATCAAGGGCCGCGGCACCGTCGCCACCGGCCGTGTGGAACGCGGCGAGGTCAAGGTCGGCGACAAGGTCGAGATCGTCGGCCTCGGCGACACCAAGGAAACCACCGTCACCGGCGTCGAGATGTTCAACAAGACCCTCGACTCCGCCATCGCCGGCGACAACTGCGGCGCCCTCCTGCGCGGCATCGAGAAGAACGAGGTCGAGCGTGGCCAGGTCCTCGCCGCCCCCAAGACCATCACCCCGCACAAGAAGTTCGAGTGCGAGGTCTATATCCTCACCAAGGAAGAGGGCGGCCGCACCAGCCCGTTCTTCGCCGGCTACAAGCCGCAGTTCTACTTCCGCACCACCGACGTGACCGGTGCCATCGAGCTGACCGGCGGCGCCGAGATGGCGATGCCCGGCGACAACATCAAGATGAACGTCGACCTCGGCGACAAGCCCATCGCCATGGAAGAGGGCGTCCGCTTCGCCGTCCGCGAGGGCGGCCGCACCGTCGGCGCCGGCGTCGTCACCAAGATCCTCGAGTAGTCCTCACCCTCATTTCGACGGCGGACACGCCGTCGAAATGTTTCCTCAAGCACAAAGCCGCGGCCGCGGGTCGCGCCGACCCCCAGC
>JBCBSA010000184.1:0-5856 GCA_039819425.1 Planctomycetota bacterium | reverse complement strand
CTCACGATCCCGGGCGAGCAGGACGAGGTGGTAGTAGGCCTTTTCGCCCTGTCCGGAACGCGACCGATCGCGCCGGTCCCCCGGCGCCACGTAGGCCTCCATGCCGAGAATCGGCTTGACGCCCGCCGCCTTCGCCGCCTTCTTATGCCGCTTCATCAACGCCTTGTCCCCGCGTAGCGCCGGCATCTCCTCCAGACACCGCTCCAACAACGGGTGCGCCTCCACAAACCGCTTCTGCGACTCCAGCACCCCCGCCTTGGTCAACAACAACCCCATGTCATCGGGGGCCAGCGCGATCGCCTCATCCAGATACCGCAACTGATCGTCGATCCGCCCACCCCGCGCCGCGAAGTCCGACAGCCACAAGGCCGGCATCACCTCGTCCGGTGCCGCCCGCCGTGCCCGCTCCATCGCCCGCTCCGCCGCCTCCGGCTCACCATGCGTGTCGGCATCGACGCACTCCGCCACCGCCGTCTCGTACGCTGCCCCCTCCGACCGCAGCAGCTCGATCACACCCGGAACGTCCCCGGCGTGGCCCGTCGTGTGCAGCAGGTCGATCATCTCCGCCACCGCGGGTCCCGTCCGCATCTCCGCGTCCTCGGGCTTCTCCCTGAACCCACGCTCCCCCCGCCCCGCCGCCTCGACGCACCGCGGCAACAACGACTCGATCCGCCCGTACATCGCCTCCGCCTCCGGCAGCGGCACATGCGTCCCCGTCTTGCACTTGCCGCACTCTTTGAACACCCGCTTACGCCCCCCGCCCTCTGGGATCAGCGGCACGAAATACAGATGTCCGAACCGCCGCCCGTCGTAACTCCGGCACTTGCCGTACTTCCCGCAATGCGGGCAGGCGTTCCACGTCTTCACCACGTTGCGGACGAAATACATCCGCGATCCGTACACAATCACAGCGACCTCCCGTCGGGGGCCCACCAAGCATAACGCCCCCCCAGGCCCCAGGCCGCAGGTCCAGGCTCCGCATGACTCATCCCCCCAATCCCGGGGCTCGTGAGCCTCAGTACCCGTGCGTCCGACGCACGCGATCGCGCACCGACCTCGGGTTTAGCGGGTGATGCGCAGCGTCCCGCGGTCCGTGGGCGTGGACGGCTTCGCCGCACCCGCTAAACGTAGAACGGGCACCACCTAAATCCTCGGGCTCGACCCAGAAATGGGTCCATCAACCCATCTTGGCGTAGGCCGAGCCCTTCTTCCTCACGCGTTTGTTGGCCGCGAGGTGGTCGAGAACGTGCTGGATGGTCTCGACCGCGGCGGGGTCGCCGACGGACTGGGCGATCGCGGTGGCGTCCTGCGGGGTGTCGGTCAAGGCACCCAGGGCCTTGGCCTGGGCGTCGAGGACGGCGGCGGCGGCTTTCTTGCCGGCCTCGACGCCGGGCTGGTGGTAGGCGTTGATGTTCACCAGCGAGGCGTAGAAGCCCACGGCCCGCTCGTACAACGCGATCAACGCGCCGACCGTCTTGGCGTCGATCTTGTCGACGGTGAGGGTCATGCTGGCCCGGCCGTTCTCGAAGAGCGCGGTGCGGGTGCCCTGCCAGAAGCCGTTGAGGTAATCGCCCGCCGCCACGCCATCCTCAACCTCGATGACGTTTTTCCCGGGGGGGGTGGTGTCCTGGAGGCCGACGATGAAGGTGGCGAAGAAGTTGTTGACGCCGTCGCGGAGTTGTTGGACGTAGGCGTGCTGGTCGGTCGATCCCTTGTTGCCGTAGACGGCGATGCCCTGCTCGACGAGGTGGCCGTCGAGGTCGTGGGATTTGCCGAGGGACTCCATGACCAGCTGCTGGAGGTAGCGGGACAGGAGGAGCAGGCGGTCTTTGTAGGGCAGCATGACCATGTCTTTTTCGCCGCGGCCGTTGGTGGCGAGGTACCACATGAGGGCGAGCAAGGCGGCGGGGTTCTTCTTGGTCGTCTTGTTGCGGCTGATCTCGTCCATGCGTTTGGCGCCGGCGAGGAAGTCGTCGATCTTGATGCCCTGGAGGGCGAGCGGGACGAGCCCGACGGTGGCCATGACCGAGGTGCGGCCGCCGACCCAGTCCCACATTGGGAAGCGTTTGAGCCAGCCTTCGCCTTCGGCGACCTGGTCGAGTTTGCTGCCGTCGCCGGTGATGGCGACGGCGTGCTTGGCGAAGTCCAAACCCTTGGCGGCGAAAGCGGCCTGGGCTTCGATCATGCCGTTGCGGGGCTCGGGGGTGCCGCCGGACTTGGAGATCACCAGCACAAGGGTGGACTTGAGGCGGGCGCCGATGGCGTCGAGGGTGCGGCGGATGCCGTCGGTGTCGGTGTTGTCGATGAAGTGGACCTTCATCTTGTCCTTGCGGGCGACGCCGCCGAGGGCGTCGGCGAGGAACTGCGGGCCCAGGGCGCTGCCGCCGATGCCGATGGACAAGAGGTCGGTGAACTTGGCGGCGTTGCTTCCGTGCGGCGGGACGATTTCCTTGGCGTGGACGGCGTCGGCGAAGGCCTTGACGTCTTCGACGGTGTCGTGGATGGCCCGGGTGAGCTCGGGCTCGGGGGCGAGGCCCGGGGCGCGGAGCCAGTAGTGGCCGACCATGCGGTTCTCGTCGGGGTTGGCGATGGCGCCGGCTTCGAGCTCGTCCATCGCGGCGTAGGCCGACTGCATCGCCGGCTCCATGGCCCGGAAGTAGCCGGCGTCGAAGGGCATGCGGCTGATGTCGAGGGCGAGGTTGAGCCCGGGGGCTTTGCAGAGGTGTTTCTTGTAGCGGGCGTAGAGCTCGACAGGGCCCAGGTCGAAGGCGCTGGCGTCGGTGCCGTGGATGGGGGTCGCGGTGGCGGCGGGCGAGTCGGTCATGGTGGGGTCCGGAGTTGGGGTTGACAAGGGGGCGTAGCGCGGCCGAGGGACGCGGACGGACAAGGTAACACGCCCCCGCGTCGCGTCGTCGGCCGACCGGGAAATTACACCTTTGGCCCCACCTCGGCCTCGCCGCGGTGACGGGTCGGGGGTGAGAGCTAACGCCCCGTGTCGTCGGGCCAGACCAGCAGTCGGTGACGCAGCCCGGTCTCGGGGTCGAACAACTCGGCCAACAAGACGGGGCGGGCCTCTTCGGGTGTCAGCAGCGACCCGACGGGGAACGGCTCGCGGTGCTCGTTGATCCACCGGGTCAGGTCGAAGCGGTTGCCGGGTCCGATCTCGATGCGGGGCAGCTCGCGGACGTGCTGCTGGTTGAGCCAGACCCGGACGTCGCGGAAGACGCTCGCGGTGCGGTTGATCATCACGACGGCCGACCCGTCGCGGTCGATCACGATGTCGAGGTCGGGGCCGTACGCGGCGTCGGCGGGGTACTCGAGGGCCGCGAGCTGCGCCCGGCGGTCGGCCTGGCCCACGGCCAGCGGCCGGGCGCAGCCGCCGAAGACGACCGCCGTCGCGGCGCAAGCAAGCAGGGGGTACAGAGCAGATCCAAACATACCGACATCGTCGCAGCCGGGGGCGGTCCTGACAAACCCGTGGCCGTTGTCGATCGGCGGGTTCATTCATAAGATCGTGCGATGGTTTCAATCGTTGGAGTCCGTCTCGTTTCGGTCCAAAACGCCGTCGCCGCGGGCGGGGCGTGAAGGTCATGCTGCGGCTGGGCGGACAGATCGAGATCGACGCGCCGTTCTATCAGGCGGGGCTGGCCGGCTACTCCGACGCGGCGATGCGGCTGGTCGCCAGGCGGCACGGCTGCCCCTACTGCATCACCGAGGCGATGCTCGACCGGTTCCTGATCTCGGGAGGCAAGGGGCTCAAGGCCGCGGAAGTGCCCGAGGGAGACCACCCGTTGTGCGGCCAACTCATGGGCAGCCACCCCGACGACATCGCCGCGGGGGCGGAGGTGCTGGTCGGGCTGGGTTACGACGTGGTCGACGTCAACCTGGCGTGCCCGGTGAAGAAGATCAAGAAGAAGTGCCGCGGCGGGCACCTGCTGAGCGTGCCGGACGAGGCGATCGCCATCCTCCAGGCCGTCAAGGCCGCGGTCCCGGCCGGGTTCCCGCTGACCACGAAACTGCGGCGGGCCTACGACGACAGCCCCGAGATGGAGGAGAACTTCCACCGCGTGTTCCGGGCGGCGCTGGACCTGGGCTACGCCGGAGCTACGGTGCACTGCCGCACGGTGCAGCAGAAGTACGTCGGCCCGGGCAAGTGGTCGAAGCTGCGCGAGCTCACCGACCGCTACGGCGACGAGGCCCGGCAGCGTGGCTTCACGATCGGCGGCTCGGGCGACATCTGGGCGGCCCAGGACATCTTCCGCATGCTCGACCAGACCGGCGTCGACTGGGTCAGCGTCGCCCGCGGCTGCATCGGCAACCCGTGGCTGTTCGCACAGGCCCGCGCTCTCTTGGCCGGTCGGGCCGCCGTCGCCCCCACGATCCACGAGCAGCGCGGCGTCCTGCTCGATCATTTCGATCTCTCGGCCCGCCTCCACGGCGAAGCCCAGGCGTCCCGCATGATGCGCAAGTTCGGCATCCGCTTCTCCCGCCACCACCCCGCCGCGGACGCGATCAAGTCCGCCTTTATCCGGGTCAAGTCGACGGCCGACTGGCGCGGCGTGCTGGAAGCGTTCTACGCCGACGACGGCCCGGGCGTGTCCGGCGGCGCGGCGCTGCCGCCGGAAGCGCGTGCCGCGGAAGACCCGCCGCCCGGAAAGGGGGACGCGGTGCGCAGCGAAACGGTCGGTGCCTGCCTGATCTGAATAAAAACCATTTTTTACTGTTTTTCCAAACCCGATTGGCTTTTCGGCGGGGTGATGTCACGTTTACAGCGTCCAGTTCCCGGGTTCGCTTCGTGAAAGGTGGTGAGATGCAAACGGTGCTAAGGATCTGTGGCGGTTTGTTCGGGGTGATTTTCCTGCTGAGTTGTGTGGTTGGGCTCTACGTGTTGCTGGTTCCGGGCCTGGAACCGGAGGCGGACCCGGTGGCGTTCATCGTCCGCCTGGCCATCCGGGCCTCGCTCGGCATCGCCTTCCTGGTTTATGCGCTGAACGGACGGTCATCGGACGAGGCCGACCGAGAGCCCGCTTCCGTGGCGTCGGCGCCGGCTTCGCCGGCGTCTTCGGGTCGGCCTTACTTTTAGGCCGATCCGGCCCGCAGCCGATCGGTCTCGCGTCGGCGTAGACTCTCGGCCATGAAACTCGCGGTCATCGGCGACGTCCACCTGTTCACGCTCGACGTGCACCCGCGTCGGCTCGTCAGCAAACGTTTGTTTGCGCACACCAACCTCTGGCTCAACCGCCGGCACCGGTTCAACCACGCGCTGCTGCCGGCCTTGGTCGAGCGGGCGAGGTCGTTGGACCCGGAGCTCGTGCTGTTCTCGGGGGACGTGAGCACGTCGTCGCTGGAGCGGGAGTTCGAAGACTTGCTCGCGGTCGTCGCGCCGCTGACCGAGGAGATTCCGGGGGTGCTGGTGCCGGGGAACCACGACCGGTACACGTTCCGCAGCCGGCGGGTGAAGCGGATCGAGACGCTGCTGGCGTCGGTGATGCCCGCGTCGTTTCCGCACGTGCGGGAGCTGCGGCCGGGGTGGCGGCTGCTGGCGTTGGACTCGGCGGTGCCCAACCGGTTGTTTTCGCGCGGGGCCCTGGGCGACGCCCAATTCCGGGGGGCCGTCGAGGCGATCCGGGCGGTGCCGGCGGGCGAGGGGCTCGTCGTGTTGTGTCACTACCCCTGCACACTGCCGCCGCGGGTGCCTAGCGCGTGGTCGCACGACCTCAAGAAGGCCGAGGGGCTGCGGCGGGAGCTGGCGGCGTGTCGGGGCCGGGTGCTGTACGTCCACGGACACATCCACAAGCCCTGGCACGCGCTGGCCCACGAAGCCAAGGCCGACGGCAGCGACCCGGCGAAGTCCAG
>JBCBSA010000183.1:0-5868 GCA_039819425.1 Planctomycetota bacterium | reverse complement strand
CTGGCCCGCAACGTCGAGTTCCAGGTCGAGCACGGCGTCGACGGCGTCGTGCCCGTCGGCACCACCGGCGAGTCGCCGACGCTCACCCACGACGAGCACGCCCGGGTGATCGAGAAAACCGTCGAGGCCGCGGCGGGCCGCTGCCAGGTCGTCGCCGGCACGGGCAGCAACGCCACCGCCGAGGCGTTGTCGCTGACCCAGCACGCCAAGGCCGCCGGCGCCGACTGCGCCCTGATGGTCAACCCGTACTACAACAAGCCGACACAGGAAGGCCTGTACCGCCACTTCATGAGCGTCGCCGACGCGGTCGACCTGCCGATCTGTCTCTACAACATCCCCGGCCGGACCAACGTCACCATGTCCGCCGACACCGTGGTGCGGCTCTACAAACACCCCAACGTCGTGGCGATCAAGGAAGCCACCGGCAGCCTCGACCTCGCCAGCGAGATCGCCAGCGCCTGCGATATCGCCATCATCTCGGGCGACGACTCGCTGACGCTGCCGCTGATGTCCGTCGGCGGCACCGGCGTCATCAGCGTCCTGTCGAACTTGTTGCCCGATCGGGTCAAAGCCCTGGTCGAGGCCGCGGCGTCTGGAGATTTTCCGGGGGCGCGTCGGCTGCACCTGGACCTCTTCGCGTTGTGCAAGGGCTGCCTGACGCTGGCGACCAACCCGATCCCGATCAAGGCGGCGATGGCGCTGGCCGGCCGGGACACGGGCGAGCTGCGGCTTCCGCTGACCGAGTTGGATGACGGGTCCAGCCAAGCCCTGCGGGTGCTTCTCGAAGGCGTGTTGCCCGTCGCCGCGGCGGACTAAGCCGACCTCGCGATGCACGGCGATTTCACCTGGACCGACCTCTCGGCGCTCGACCTCGGGCAAGCCGCGACGTTCTACGGTCGAGTGCTGGATTGGCGGGTCGTAGAGGATGCGGACGGGTATCGCACGTGTGCCGTGGGGGGTGAGGCGTGTGCCGGTTTGTTCTCGATGCCGGCGGTTTTTCGCCGGATCGAGATGCCGTCGTTCTGGATGACGTACATCGCGGTGGACGATATCGACGTGACGGTGGCGCAGGCGAAAGAACTCGGGGCCAAGGTGGAGTTGGAGGACACCAACCCGCTCGGCCGGATCGCGCTGATCCGCGACCCCGCGGGGGCGGGGTTCACCTGCTACCAGGGCGACGCTCCGTCCGCGGTCAGCCCGGACCGTCGGGCGGGGCGTTGGGTGGGGAGTGAGTTGTTTGTGTCCGGCCTCGGCGACGTCAAGAGGTTCTACGAAACGCTCTTTGGCTGGACGCTGCGGCCCGATGCGCACGACCCCGACAGGTACGCGATCCACAACGGGCGTGGCCGACGCATCGGCGCGGTGCAGGTGGCCCCCAACGAGGTGAAGGGGCCCAAGGAATACTGGGCGGTGACGTTCGTGGCGGCGGACGTGGCCGAGGCGCTGCGGCAGACCGAAGCGATGGGCGGCCGGCTGCTGGCGAGCCACACCAACACCGACGGCACGCACCACCTGATCGAGGATCCGCAGGGCGCGGCGTGCTATCTCACGGAAGCGGCCGACACCGCCGTGCACGTGCCCCGAGCTGATCGGGCTGCTGGGTGGAAGTGGCGCACGGTGATGGGGCTGTTGGCGGTCTATCTCGCGGTGCTGACCGAAGCGTCGTGGGTGTGGGGCGTGTTGTTTCTGCTGTGGGTGCTGCCGGACCTGCGGACCGGCGTGACGCACTTCATGGAACGGGTGACCCGGCACGAGCACCCGTGGCTGTATTGGCTGGTGGTGGGGACCTGGCTGGTCTTGGCCGGCTACGTGCTACTCACCGCCGCGCTGCCGCCGCCGTGAAACAGGGTTTACTCGCCGTCGCCGTCGCCGGCGATGTTGCCGCGCATCTGGGTGTCGGCCTGGATGTTCTTCATCCGGTAATAGTCCATGATGCCCATGTTGCCCGAGCGGAAGGCCTCGGCCATGGCCTTGGGGACCTCGGCTTCGGCGAGGGTGACCAGGGCGCGGTTCTTCTCGATGTCGGCTTTGTTTTCCTGCTCCTGGGCGACGGCCATGGCGCGGCGCTGCTCGGCCTCGGCCTGGAAGCGGCGCTTGTCGGACTCGGCCTGGTCGGCCTGGAGCTTGGCGCCGATGTTCTCGCCCACGTCGATGTCGGCGATGTCGACCGAGAGGATCGTGAACGCGGTGCCGGAGTCGAGGCCCTTGTCGAGGACGACCTTGGAGATCGAGTCGGGGTTTTCGAGGACGGCTTTGTGCGACTGGGCCGAGCCGATGGTGGTGACGATGCCCTCGCCGACACGGGCGACGATGGTTTCTTCGGTGGCCCCGCCGATGAGGCGGGCGAGGTTGGCGCGGACGGTGATGCGGGCCCGGGCTTTGAGTTGGATGCCGTCCTGGGCGACGGCGTCGATGGTGGAGCGGCCCTGCTCGGGGCTGGGGCAGTCGATGACCTTGGGGTTCACCGAGGTCTGGACGGCGTCGAGGATGTCGCGGCCGGCGAGGTCGATGGCGCAGGCGGTGTTCCAGTCCAGGTCGATCTTGGCGCGGTCGGCGGCGATCAGGGCGTTGATGACGCGGGGCACGTCGCCGCGGGCGAGGTAGTGGGTCTCCATCTGGTTGGAGCGGACGTCGAGCCCGGCCTTCACGGCCTGGATGCGGCTGAGTACGATGGTCTTGGGGTTGACCTTCCGCAGCCACATGCCGACGAGCTCGTGGAGCCCGACTTTGGCGTTGGAGACGAGGGCCTGGATCCACAGCCCGATGAAGCGCGACAGGAAGAACAGCACGCCGATGCCGAAGATGCCGGCGATGATGAGCAGGACCAAGAGCAGGCCTTCGCCGATGGCCAAGGTCGGGGCGAACGGGGTGGCGGTGGGCATGGCGGGTTCCCTCGAGGGTGGTGGGCTGGGGCCGGCGGCGTTTCGGTCGCGAGCGGGTCACGGCAGTGTACGCCCGTAAGCCGGGGCCGGGCAACGCGATCGGGGACGACGCGCGGCAAACCCGTATACTCGCCCCTTTCCTGTTGAACCCGCCACCGCGGAGAACCCCCATGCGTGCGATCGTCACCGGCCAGGTCGGGATGGACAAGAAGGACTACCTCCGCGGCGTGGTCGACCTCGCCGGCCAACGCGGGGAGACGATCCACCTCTACAACGTCGGCGACCTGATGTACGAGGAGGCGCCGGACGTGAAGCCGGGCCGGATCCTCGACCTGCAGCTCGGCCGGCTCAACGCGCTGCGCCGCGCGGCGTTTAAGGATGTGATCCGCGACTCCGAGGGCCAGGAGAACATCCTCGTCAACACGCACGCCACGTTCCGCTGGCGGCACGGGCTGTTCTCGGCGTTCGACTTCGACCAGGTCAAAGCCCTCAAGCCCGACGTCTTGATTTGTGTGTTGGACAACATCGAGATCGTCCACGCCCGCCTGCACCGCGACCACGCCGTCGACGCCACGCTCAAGGACCTGATGGTCTGGCGCGAGGAAGAGATCATGGCGACCGAGATCATGGCGCAGGCGCTCGGATTGCAGGACCGGTTCTACGTGCTGTCGCGCGGCCGGCACGCCGACACGCTGGAGACGTGCTTCCGGCTGGTGTGTCGGCCGGGGATGCGGACGGTGTACCCGAGCTTCCCGATGACGCACGTCGAGAAGCTGCCGGACGTGCTGAAGGTCATCGACAAATTCCGGGCGGACCTGGCGGACCGGTTCATCGCGTTCGACCCGGCGGACGTGGACGAGAAGATCCTGCTGGACCGGGCGATCGAGGCGGCGCGGGAGGGGCTGGACTTCGTCGAGGTCGAGCCCGGCAGCTTCATGGGCGGGCAGGAGAAGCTGCGGGTGCCGGTGAAGCAGGTGCTGGATATCGCCGGGGACGTGGACGGGCAGATCTACTCGCGGGACTTCAAGATGGTGCGGCAGAGCGACATGATCGTGTCGCTGGTGCCGAACCTGCCCGACGGCTCGCCGGGGCTCTCGAGCGGGGTCGAGCGTGAGCTGCACCACGCCTTCGAGCACGGCCGGGAGGTATACGTGGTCTGGCACCCGCAGAAGAACCCCAGCCCGTTCATCACCGAGACGAGCACGAAGTGGTTCCGGTCGGTGGACGAGGCGATGAGCTATTTCGAGGAACAGGGCATGTTCGCGCAGACGAACCTGTTCGGGCACTGAGGTGCGGATGCGGCTGGGCGTGTGGATCACGGCGGTGGTGTTGGGGGTGGGCGGGTGCGGGGCCGTGGCGCATGTGGATTCGCGGGAGACACGATCGACCATGCACGTCTATCTCGGCAGCTACACCCAAGACCGCAGCGAAGGCGTCTTCCACTTCACCTTCGACGTGGAGACGGGGGCGTTGACCCGACGCGGTGCGTACGGCGGCGTAACGAACCCGAGTTTTCTGGCGTTGCACCCCGACGGCGGGACGCTGTACGCGGTGGCCGAAGCGGGGCGGGACGACGGGGCGACGGCATTCGCGATCGACGCCGAGACGGGCGGGCTGACGTTGCTCAACACGCAGACCACGGATGGGCGAGCGGCGTGTCACGTCGCGGTGGACCCGACCGGTCGGGCGGCGGTGGTGTCGTACTACGGCAGCGGGAGCGTCGCGTCTTTCCCGTTGCTTGAGGATGGATGGCTGGGACCGGCGGTATCGGTGCACCGGCATGAAGGCTCGAGCATCGATGCGCAGCGGCAGGAGGGGCCACACGCGCACTCGACGAACTTCGATGCGACGGGCCGGTTCGCGGTGACGGCCGACCTGGGGTTGGATCAGCTGGTGGTTTACGCGTTCGACGCCGAAACGGGGGAGCTGACACCGCACGACCCGCCGTTCGCGGCGGTGCACGGCGGGGCGGGGCCGAGGCACCTGGCGTTTCATCCGACGCTGGCGGTGGCGTATGTGATCAACGAGTTGGACGCTACGGTCACGACGCTGGCGTGGGACGCGGCGGCGGGGACGCTGACGCCTCGGCAGACGGTGAGCACGCTGCCCGAGGGGTACGACGGCCGGCGGTCGTGTGCCGAGGTGGTGGTGCATCCGAGCGGGCGGTTCGTGTACGGCTCGAACCGTGGGCACGACAGCCTGGCGGCGTTCGCGGTCGATCCCGAGGACGGGGCGCTGTCGCCGTTGGGGCATTTTGCTTCTGGCGGTGAAGAGCCGAGGAACTTCAACATCGACCCGAGCGGGCGGTGGCTGATCGCGTGCAACCAGAACACGGACAATGTGCAGGTGTTCGCGGTGGACGAGGAGACGGGCGGGCTGACGCCGACGGGGGAGCCGGTGTCGGTGCCGATGCCGGTGTGCGTGAGGTTTCGTGAGGGCGTGGGAAAGCCCACGGATTGAATCCGTGGGCTTCGCGGGGGTGTTGGGGTCAGGGTGTGTCGACGGCGGCGGTGAGCGAGGCGCCTTCGACGTAGGTGTCGATAACGGCGGCGACGTAGCCGGGGGCTTCGACGCGGAGCCGACCGACGCCGGGGGCGACGCCGCGGGCGGTGAAGACGGCGACGCGTCGGCCGCGGTCGAGGGTGACGGTCAACGGCTCGCCGGGGGTCTGGTCGTTAAGGGTGACCAGGGAGTCGGCGATGCCGGGGTCGGCCGCATCGGTGTTTTCGGTGGTCGTCGGGTTGACGGCGTCGGGGTGGGGCAGCGGGGTGACGGTCAGGGTGACGGCTTCGAGCGGGGCGGCGGGGAGCTTGACCATGACGCTGGTCCGGCCGTCGCGGGTGAGGTCGATCCGGCTGGCTTCGCCGAGCCCGACGTTGCCCTGCAGGGCGATGCGCGGCGGGAAGAACGTGAGGCTGCGCTCGAACGACGCGCCCATCGGCTGGCCCTCGGCGTTCAGGCCCGGCTCGGCGGCGACGACCAGGAC
>JBCBSA010000182.1:0-5918 GCA_039819425.1 Planctomycetota bacterium | reverse complement strand
GAACCGCCGTTCCTTCAAGCTCCTCGAAGAGCTCAACTCCCGGCCGCGCACCCAGCACATGGGGCTGGTGCGCAACCCCGTGAAAGCCTGACGACCGCATGGCCACACTCTCCCCCGGCACCCTGATCAACCAGCGCGTGGACAATACGCACGACGACCCCCGGTCGCGCGCCCCGCTGGTGCTGGGCGGCAAGGACTTCCAGGGCGTCACCGACACCGTGGCCCGCAGCGCCGAGGCCCGGCCGCACCTCGCGTGGTGGATCTGTTTCCTCATCGCCGTCAGCGGGGCGGGGATGTTCTTCGGGTTGATCGGCTACCTCTTCGCCACCGGCGTCGGGGTCTGGGGCAACAACCAGCCGGTGGCGTGGGGCTTTCCGATCGTCAACTTCGTGTTCTGGGTCGGCATCGGCCACGCCGGGACGCTGATCTCGGCGGTGCTGTTCCTGTTCCGGCAGAACTGGCGCACCTCCATCAACCGCTTCGCCGAGGCGATGACGATCTTCGCGGTCATCTGCGCCGGCATCTTCCCGGGCATCCACGTCGGTCGGCCGTGGCTCGCCTACTGGCTGTTCCCGTATCCGAACCAGATGGCGATGTGGCCGCAGTTCCGTTCGCCGCTGTTGTGGGACGTCTTCGCGGTGTCGACGTATGCGTCGGTGTCGCTGCTCTTCTGGTACACCGGGATGGTGCCCGACCTCGCGACGCTCCGCGACCGGGCCAAGTCCAAGATCAGCCAGATCGCCTACGGCATCGCGTCGCTGGGGTGGAACGGCAGCTCCCGCCACTGGCACCGCTTCGAGCGGGCCTACATCCTGCTCGCCGCGTTGTGTACGCCGCTGGTGCTCTCGGTCCACTCGGTCGTGTCGTTCGACTTCGCCGTGGCCCAGCTTCCGGGGTGGCACACGACGGTGTTCCCGCCGTACTTCGTGGCCGGGGCGATCTACGGCGGGTTCGCGATGGTGCTGACGCTGGCCGTGCCGTGCCGGATCTGGTTCGGGCTCAAGGACATCATCACCGAACGCCACATCGACAACTGCTGCAAGGTCATGCTCGGCACGGGGTGCATCGTGACCTACGCCTACGCGCTGGAGTTCTTCATCGCCTGGTACTCGGGGCACCACTACGAGCAGTTCGTCTTCCTCAACCGGCCGTTCGGCAACTACAGCGTCGGCTTCCTGTCGATGGTCTTCCTCAACTGCATCGGGCCGCAGATCCTCTGGTTCCGCTGGGCCCGGCGGAACATCTGGACCATCCTCTTCGCCGCGATGTGCGTGAACGCCGGGATGTGGTTCGAGCGTTTCGTCATCACCATGACCTCGCTGTCGCGGGACTTCCTGCCCGGCAGCTGGGCGCAGTTCCGGCCGACGTGGGTCGACATCTGGCTGTTCGTGGGCAGCTTCGGGCTGTTCTTCACGAACTTCCTGTTGTTCTTGAAGTTCCTGCCGATCGTCGCGATCGCCGAGGTCAAGACCGTGATGCCCGAGGCCCACGCCCACGGCCCCGAAGGCGAACACGACGACCACGGCCACAACGAAGAATCTTCTTCCGTCAACGAGGAGGCCCGCTGACATGACCGTCCTCGACGCCCCCACCCACGGCCTCCCGGTCGATCAGTCGCAGACCCAGGCCCCGGCCGCGGCCGACGACGTCAAGGTCTACGGCATCATCGCCGAGTACGACAACGTCGCCGACGTCCTCGCCGCCACCCAGGCCGCCTACGGCGAGGGCTACCGCCGGATGGACGTGCACTCGCCGTTCCCCATCCACGGCATCGACGACGCGCTCGGCGTCAAACAGACCATCCTCCCGTGGATCGTGCTGTGCATGGGGCTCTTGGGCATGGCCACCGGCATCTTCCTGACGACCTACACGATGGGGGCGTTCCAGGAGGCCGAGTTCATCCCGACCACGCTCGAGCCCTACGACTACCTGATCTCCGGCAAGCCGCTGAACGCGTTCGCCGCCTACATCCCGGTGATCTTCGAGCTGACGATCATGTTCAGCGCCTACACCGCGGTGTTCGCGATGTTCCTGCTTAACAAGCTGCCGCTGTTGTACCACCCGCTGTTCAACTCGAAGAACTTCCGCCGGGCGACGCAGGACCGCTTCTTCCTTGCGATCGAGTCGACCGACCGCCGCTTCGACGCCGACGCGACGGCGGCGTTCCTGAAAGACAACCGCGCCCTGTCCACCGAGCTGATCAACGAATGAACCCTTAGCCCCGGGCTCTGCCCGGGGGCCGACCGCCAAAAACCCCGCTCCCGGGCAGAGCCCGGGGCTAACGGCCCGAACCGAAACCGATGCTCCCCGACCTCCGCCTGTTCCTACCCAAACGCCTCCCGATGCCGATGATTGCTATCGCGGTCATTGCCGTGGTCGCGTCGTGGGTGCCGATCACGATGATCCTCAAGTCAATCCAGACCAAGAACGACAAGCCCAGGATCCACCTGTTCCAGGACATGGACAACCAGCCGAAGCTCAAGGCGCAGGCGTCGTCGCCGATCTTTATCGACGGCCGGGCGATGCGGCCCGAGGTGCCGGGGTCGGTCGCGCGGGGCCAACTCAACCGCGACGACCGGCTGCACGAAGGCTACGTCGTCGCGCAGGAGGGGGGCGGGTTCGTCGCCGACTTTGTTACCGGCTTCCCCGACGGGGTCGAGGTCGATCGGTTGTTCCTGCTCCGCGGGCAGAAGAAGTACCAGACGTTCTGCTACACCTGCCACGGCGCGAGCGGCTACGGCAACGGGCCGACCAACGAGCGGGCGATGCTGCTCCTGACCGGCGACGCGACGCTGTCGTACGAGACCGCCTGGGTCCCCTCGGCCAACCTGCACGAAACCCTGGACGATGGCACGCTCCGCTTCGGCCCCGACGTGTACCCCAACGGGCAGCTGTACACCGTGATCGATCAGGGCAAGGGCAACATGAAGGGCTACGGCCACGCGATCCCGATCGAGGACCGCTGGGCGATCGTCGCCTACGTCCGGGCGCTGCAGCTGTCGCAGAACGCCGGGGCGATGGAACTCGCGCTGCAGCGGGCCGACGCGGAGCAAACGCAGACGGCCCGGGCCGATGAGCCTTCGACCCCACTCAAACCCTCTGCAACCTCGACGGAGTAGACCGACCCTTGGGACACCACGCCCCGAAAGAGCTGACGGAGATGGATACGGTCGTGCTGGGCGACCGCGCCTGGCCGTGGCGTCGCAACCTGCTGATCGCCGGCGGGGTCGGGCTGCTGCTGGCGGTGCTGGCGTCGACGATGGTCGAAGGGGGGTTCCGCCGGCTGGGGTTCGCGTACCTGATCGCGTTCTCGTTTGCGTTGGCGATCGCGTTGGGGTCGCTGTTCTTCGTGATCATCACGACGCTGTTCCGGGCGGGGTGGTGCGTGGCGTTCCGGCGGGTGCCCGAGACGTTGGCGGTGAACATGCCGACGGTGGGGGTGCTGGCGATCCCGGTGCTGATCATGGCGTTCTTCGGCGGGGCCGACTCGTACATCTACCCTTGGTCGCAGGACGGCATCTTTGCCGAGGGCAAGAAGCAGGCGGAGCACAACGAGCGCGACGCCGACCACGGCGGCGAAGACGGTCACGGTGAGGACGACCACGACCACGATCACGCGGACCACGCCGCGCTGCCCGAGTTGGCCATCCAACTCGTTGCCGCCGAGGCGGACCATGACGACCACGACCACCACGGGGACGATCACGGCCACGCCGAAGCAGACAGCGACCACGACGGCCACCACGCCGCCGACGGCGAGCACCACGGCGACGGTCACCACGCCTGGACGCACACCGCCGAGATCTACCCTGACCACAGCCACGCCACGCCGTACTTCGTCTACAAGAAGGGCCTATGGTTCACGCCGGCGTTCTTCAGCGTGCGGGTGATCTTCTACTTCGCCGTGTGGTCGCTGATCGGCTGGTACTTCTGGAACCGCAGCGTCCGCCAGGACGCCGACGGCGACGTCGAGCACACCAACCGGCGGGAGTGGTGGGCGCCGCTGTCGGTGATCGCGTTCGCGTTGACGGTGACGTCGGCGTCGTTCGACCTGATCATGTCGCTGGACCCGGTGTGGTACTCGACGATGTTCGGGGTGTACTTCTTCGCCGGGGCGTTCACGTCGGCGATCTGCGTCATGATCATCACGCTGATGCTCGGCCAGCGGGCCGGGCTGTTCCCGGCGATCACGACCGAGCACCTGCACGACCTGGGCAAGCTGCTGTTCGCCTTCGTGTTCTTCTGGGGCTACGTCGGGTTCAGCCAGTTCATGCTGATCTGGTATGCGTCGTTGCCCGAGACGACGTACTGGTGGGAATTGCGGGGCGTGACGTCGATCTCGGGCAACGCGGCGGTCGACACGCCGGCGACGTTCGGCGGGCCGTGGACGGTGATCGCGTGGACGCTGCTGTTTGCCCACCTGCTCCTGCCGTTCGCGATCCTGCTGTCGCGGCACGTGAAGCGCAACCGCACGGCCCTGTTCACGATGGCGTGCTGGATGCTGACGCTGTGCTACGTCGATCTGTACTGGGTGACGATGCCGGTGTTGTCGAGCCCGGACCTCTACTTCGGGCTGCCGGAGATCGGGTGCGTGGTGTTCTGCGTCGGCGTGATGCTGGCCGAGGCGCTGCGGCGGGCGTCGGCCCACAGCCTGACGGCCCACCGCGACCCGCGGCTGCACGAGTCGCTGGCCCTGGACACCTCGGCCTGGGCCCCGATCCACCACTCCCACTAACCCCCCCCGGAAATTAATCACTCCGAACCCGAACGCCTTCTGGACCCCCCGACATGGCCCCACCTTCCACACGCGAACTCAACGTCAAGGTGATCTTCGTCGTCACGACCGTGGCGGTGCTGCTCATGGTGGCGATCGTGTACGCGGCCCAGGCGGGGTTCTTCTATTTCCAGAACCGGCAGACCGATCGGCAGTACGAGATCGGGGCCGAGCGGACGTACCAAGAAACGGGGCTTCGGATGGATAACCTGGAGCTGGCCCGGCTCAAGAAACAGCAACTGGACGAGCTGCGGCGTTCCGGCACCGAGCCGGTGACCGACGCCGAGGGCCAAGAGATCGGCACGGTGACGTACCGGCCGATCGACGAGGCGATGGACGCCATCGCCGATCGCTACTGACCCCCGGAATCCCCCTCCCCCCCCGGGAACCTCACGCCGGCGGCTCGCCGACGACGCAAACGCGGCCCGGCCGCGGCCTAAACTCCGATTGGTCTTCACTCTGATCGGGAGTCCTTCACGATGAACCGGCAAACGCCCCAACAAGCTGAAACCCGCCACGGCCGGCGACGGTGCCGCGTCGCGCTGCGGCGGGGTGGGATGTCGTTGGTGTGCGTGGCGGTGACGTTGGGCGGGCTGCTGCTGCCGACGGCGGACGCGGTGGGGCAGTCGCGGGTGGGCCCGAACCCGCTGGGCAGCGCGGCGGCGCCGCTGCCCGAAGAGGTGCAGCGGCTGGCCCAGCAGGGCGGGGTGACCCAGCGGCTGGGGGCGCAGCTGCCGCTGGACACGCCGTTCGTCGACGAGCGGGGCCGGCCGGTCACGCTGGGCGATTACTTCCGGGGGGACAAGCCGGTGGTGCTGGAGTTCGCGTACTTCGAGTGTCCGCTGTTGTGCCCGATGATGATGCGGGGGATCCAAGACGCGTTGCGGGGCGTGTCGGCGTCGTCGCCGGTGGGCGGGGCGTGGATCCCGGGCGAAGACTTCGACGTGGTGACGATCAGCATCAACCCCGACGACACGCCGGTGGCGGCCGCGGAAAAGAAGCAAGAACTGCGGGATCGCTTCGCCGAGGGTGAGCCGGGCCGCGAGGTCGAGCCCCGGCCCGATCTGGCCGAGGCGGCGGCGGACGGCTGGCACTTCCTGACGGGCCGGGAGGTCGATATCCGGCGGGCGGCGGACGCGGCGGG
>JBCBSA010000181.1:0-5931 GCA_039819425.1 Planctomycetota bacterium | reverse complement strand
ACCCGTGGAGAGCCCGACGCCATGACCCCCGCGCCCGCCAAGAAACGCTACCTCGTGTTGTGCACCGGCAACCGCTGCCGTTCGCAGATGGCCCACGGCTGGCTGGCCCACCTCGGCGGCGACGCGGTCGAGGTCGCCTCAGCGGGCACCAAGCCCAAGGGCGTCCACCCGCTGTCGATCGACGTGATGGCCGAGGCGGGGGTCGACATCGCGGGGCACACGTCCGACCACGTCGACGCCTACGCCGACCAAGCGTTCGACGCGGTGATCACGGTCTGCGACAGCGCGAAGGAGGCGTGCCCGGCGTTCCCGGGAGCCAAGCGGACGGTCCACCACGCGTTCGAAGACCCGGATTACCCCGAGTTGGCGGAGCGTGATCCCGTTGAGTTCCGCCGAGTGTTTTGTCGCATCCGGGACGAGATCCGGGACTGGTGCGAGGGGTTTCTGCGGGAAGAAAACGCGATCTGATCGATCGCCCCGTTGATCCCCGTGTTCGCGTATCCTCACGCGGTTCATGCTCCTCGAAACGCTCCCCTTTCTGCTGCTGCTGGCGGGGCTGCTGGTGCTCAGCGGGTTCTTCAGCGGCAGCGAGACCGCCCTGTTCAGCCTGACCCGGCACCAGCAGACCCGGCTCGCCCGGTCCGACAGCGTCACCGCCCGGTCGATCCTGACGCTGATCGCCGAGACGCGGGGGCTGCTCATCACGCTGCTGTTGGGCAACATGACGATCAACGTGCTGTACTTCGTGGTCAGCTCGGTGGTGCTGATCCGCATCGGCGAGGCGGAGGCGGTGAACGCGGGGGTGTTGGCGGTGCTGACCGTCGCGCCGCTGCTGACCGTGATCCTGTTCGGGGAGGTGCTGCCGAAGCTGGTGGCGTCGCGGCTGCCCGAGGCGTTCTGCCGGGTGATCGCGCTGCCGATGCTGGGGGTGCACCGGGTGCTGGCGCCCGTACGGATCTTTTCGTCGGCGGTGGTGATCACGCCGCTGTCGCGGCTGGTTGCGCCGCCCGCGCCGTCGCCGGACCTGTCGGTGGACGAACTCGATTCGATGCTGCACCTGTCCCGGCAGCACGGCGTGATCGACCACGGCGAGCAGCGTGTCCTCGAGCAGGTCCTCGAGCTCAGCCAGCTCAAGGTGCGTCAGCTCATGGTGCCGCGGGTCGACATCGAAGCTCACGACCTCGACGACCCGCCCGCGAAGCTGATGGAGTTGATCCGCACGACCCGGCTGCGCCACGTCCCGGTGTTCCGCGGCGACCTCGACAACGTGGCGGGCCTGGTCTACTCGCGCCAGGCGTTGCTCGCCCGGCCCGAGACCGCGGCCGACGTGGAACAACTCGTGCGGCCGGTGAAGTTCGTGCCCGAACTGAAACGGGCGGACGCCGCGCTGATCGACCTGCGCCGCAGCGGGACGACTTTTGCGCTGGCGGTGGACGAGTACGGCGGGACGGCCGGGCTGGTCACGCTGGAAGACCTGGTCGAGCACCTCGTCGGCGACCTCCCGGGGGCGTACGAGATGAAGGGCGAGGTCGAGGTCGAGCCGATCGGTCCCGGGAAGTGGCGGGCGGACGCCGACCTGCCGGTGCACGACTGGGCGGACTTTTTCGGGCGTCACCGCCAGGTCGAGGCGGCGCGGGCGGCGGCGGCGGCGAACACGCTGGGCGGGCTGGTCATGGCCGAGCTCGGGCGGGTGCCCCGCGAGGGCGACCAGACCAAGCTCGGCAACGTCGTGCTCAAGGTCGAACACATGGACGGGCACCGCATCGAGACGGTCGGGATCGAGCTGCGCCGCACGAAGAAAAAGCCGGCGGGGCTTCCGGGGGGGGGTGAGGCGTGAGCGGCGGCGAGCTGGCGTTCTGGATCGCGGTGATGCTGCTGGGCTTCGGCGGCTCGGCGTTGTACTCGGGCATGGAGACCGGGGCGTACACGATCAACCGCGTCCGCCTCCAGGTGCTCGCCGACCGCGGCCGACGCTCGGCGGTGGCGCTGCGCCGGCTCGTCGACCGCCCCGCCACCCTACTGGCGACGCTGCTGATCGGCAACAACCTGGCGAACTACCTCGGCACGGCCGGGCTGGCGGTGATCCTCGAGTCGATGGACCTCTCCGACTGGCAGTCGATCCTGCTCAACACGCTGCTGGTCACGCCGATCCTGTTCGTGTTCGGCGAGACGCTGCCCAAGGACACGATGGCGGCGCACAGCGACCGGCTGATGCCGCCGCTGACGCGGGTACTGACGCTGTCGCGCTGGGCGTTCACGGCGACGGGGGTGGTGCCGCTGGTGCGGCTGTTCAGCGCGGGGGTGCTGAAGCTGATGGGTCAGCCGGCGGGCGAGACGGCGTTCCCCCCCCGGAAAAGAGTCGAAATGCTTCTACGGGAGGGAGTCGGACACGGCATCCTCAGCGACGACCAGTCGGCGATCGTCGACCGGGTGCTGCGGTTGGGCGGCCGGCGGGTGCGGCAGGAGATGGTGCCGTGGGCCGAGGTCATCGCGGTCGGTATCGACGAGCCGCCGGCCCGGCTGTGGGAGCTGGCCGACCGCACGAGCCGGTCGCGGTTCCCGGTCGTCGCGGCGCAGGGGGGCGTGGTCGGGATCGTGGACGTGTTCGATGCGCTGCTGCACACGCCCGAGACCTGCCCGCCGATCCGCGAGCTGATGACCGGGGTGTCGACGATCGAAGCGGACACGCCGCTGCGCGGGGCGCTCGAGGGTTTCCAGCGCGACGGGCTGGGCCTCGCGGTCGTCACCGACGGCCAAGCGGCGGGCCCGGTCGGGTTGGTGACGACCAAAGACCTGGTCGAGCCGATCACCGGAGAACTGGCGAGTTGGTGAGTGCGGCGTGGTGCCGGTCAAGGCTGCATGGCGACGGCGCCGGGCGTCTGGATACGGCCGGCCATGCCCCAGAGCTTGACGATGAAGATGATCAGAAGGACGAGCCCGGCAAGCCCGACAAAAGGGATAACAAGGCCGGCCACAAAACAGATTGCACAAGCGAGCCCGATGCCTTTGCCCGCGTCACCGATGCTGTCGTCCCCGGCCGCCTCAAAGTAGGCCTTGAACGAAGCCGGTAATTTGATCGCCAACACGAACATCCAGAACAGATTGAAAATGGGAATAACGAAAAGCCACACCAGGCCCGGCCCAAGCTGCTGATATTCGGCGGGAAGCTTCGAGTAGGGCCGGTAGAGAAGCCAGGCCACGAGCGCGTAAATCGCCAATACGAAGACTAGAGCGACCAGCAGGACCGCGATGCCGACGCCCAGGGCGACCGCCTCTTCTCCGCTACCGCCGCCAAAAGGTGAAGACGGGCTCGTTGCCTGGGCCAGGATCGATGAAAGCATGATGGGCACCCCACAGTTAGAGATTGAACGAGACATGACGCGGCGAGCCGGGACCCACCCGACTCGGGACACCGCGAGATCAGCGTACCGCCAACCGGGGCCCCGTCAAGGAGATGCGGGTTGAGGTGGTCGGTCCCCGACCTGGCGGACGCGGTCGAGCGTGGGCTGCGCAAGCGGGCGGCGGCGGACGACGCGGCGCAGGTGGTGTACGGGTTCGACACGCTCGACGAGTTGGGGCTGCACCCGGTGGTGCGTGAGTCGTTGACGGACGCGGGCTACGGGGCGTGGCCCGAGCAGCGGTACCCGGGCCACGTGCACAAGCGGTCGAAGGCCGAGGGACAACGGTGCGACCTGGTGCTGACACCTCCCCCGGAAGCCTTACCGCTGCGCGACCCGGAGGTGAAGCACACGCTCTTCGACGGCGAGCCGGCGGCGGACCCGGAGGCGGCGTACTGGCTGGAGATCAAGACGGTGGCGCAGTTCGAAACGGACGGGCCGTTCCGGCGGTACTCGGCGGAGCTGCTGTCGCCGGTGACGAAGGACGTCCGGAAGATCTGGACCGACGGGAAGATCAGGTTCGGGGGGTTGCTGCTGGTGCTGTTCACGCAGTCGCGGGAGATCGCCGAGCACGACCTGGCGGCGTGGCACACGCGGTGCATCGACAAGGGGTACCCCGTCGGGCCGCCGTCGGTGAGGGGGTTTGCGATCACGGACCGGGTGGGCAACGGGTGGTGCGCGGCGGCGGTGTTCGGGGTGCGGGGGGTTTGAGGGGGTTCGCCGTTAGAACGCCCCGACTCCGTGTTTAGCGGGTGCGGCGCAGCCGCCCTTTCCGAGGGGCCAATAGGGCGCGGGACGCTGCGCGTCAGCCGCCAAGCGTGCAACTGGTTCGAGGCTGCGCGTATCACGGGGCGGGGACCGGCGGGGTGTAGCCCGTCGGCAACGCGGGCTCGGGGTCGGGAGAGCCGAAGAACTGAAGGAGGTTGAAGGGGTTGCGTTCGGGGTAGGGCTCGTAGGTGTAGGCGGCGGCGTGGTCGAAGAGGGTGGCGGAGTGGTCGTTGACGAAGGCGACCCAGGCGCGGGGGTCGTCGCCGGCGTCGTGGCCGGTGAGGAGTTGGAGGGTCTCGCGGGCGGCGCGGGAGACGCCGTAGTCGCGGTCGTCGAGGGCGGTGATGAGGCCGTCGACGACGTCGCGTCTGCGATACTGGCCTAGGGCGTAGGCGGCGGTGGCGCGGACGTCGGCGTCCTCGTCGTCGGTCGCGGCTTCGAGCAGCGGGGCGATGGCTTGGGTGTTGTGCAGCCGCTGCAGGGCCACGGCCGCCCGCCAGCGCAGGAACGCGTCTTCATGGGTCAAGAGCGGGGTGAGGAATCCGGTGTCGGAGGGTTCGCCGAAGTCGCCCAGCCCCATGGCGGCGACGGCGGCGACGGTGGGGTCGGTGTCGGTTTCGATGAGGATCGCGCGGTAGAAGGCGAGGTAGACCGGGTCGCCGCCGGCCGAGGAGTTGACGATCCGCAGCAACGCCTCGCGGCGGAGGTCGGGCGGGGCGGCGGGGTCGCCGGCGGTGACGACGGTGATCTGCGCGGGGGTGAGTTCGAGGTCGGCGTCGGCGGTCTGGCCTTCCGCGAGACCCGTGGGGTCGCTTGCATCGTCTTCGGCGGCGTAGACGGGCTCGGCGTCGGAGGGGGCGATCTCGGGTTGGCAGCCGGTCATCCATGACACGGCGACCAGGCCGACGGTCACGGGGGCGAGCCGGCTCATTGACGCGGTGGGACCGTGCGGGCTCATGGGCCGCACAGTGTATCGTGGCCGAAGTTGCCTCCCAACTTCACGCCGACACCCGACGACATGAACCCGGCCGACCCCGATCCCCCTTCCCTCACGCGATCGCCGAGCGTGCGGCGGCCCTCCGGGGGCGGGGGCCGGTGGGGCTTGGTGGTGGGCCACACCCGGCGGGCGGTGGTGCTGGCGGGGCTGAGCGGGGGGTGGCTGATGACGTTCCTGGCGTTCGGGGTCGAGGCGGAAGCGACGCGTAACCCGGCGCTGGACGCGCTGGGGCTGGGCCGATCGCTGCTGGCGTCGGCGGGGGTGTCGGTGGGGCTGGGGGTGTGCGCGGTGGCGCTCAACGACGTGCTGGACCGGCGGCAGGACCGGGCGCTGGGGCGAGGCGGGGCGGAAGAAGATCGGCCGGTCGCCGCGGGGCGGGTGTCGCCCCAGGCGGCAACAGCGGCGGCGGTCGCGGGGCTGCTGGTGGCGGTGCTGGCGGCGGGGACGCTGGGGCCGACGAGCTTCCGGCTGGCGGTGCTGGTCGGGGCGGGTGTGCTGTTTTACAACCTGATGGGGCGGTTCGTGCCGGCGATCGGGGTGGTGACGCAGGCGCTGCTGTTTGCGCTGGCGATGGCGATCCCGAACCCGCACGCCTCGTTCGCCTGGCCGTCGCTGTTGGCGATGACGCACGTCGTGGCGGTGGGCGTGATGCGGCACCGTTGGGAAGACCGACGGCCTCGGCTCGGGGCGGCGGGCGCTGGGGCGAGGCGGGGCGGAAGAAGATCGGCCGGTCGCCGCGGGGCGGGTGTCGCCCCAGGCGGCAACAGC
>JBCBSA010000180.1:0-5940 GCA_039819425.1 Planctomycetota bacterium | reverse complement strand
CGCCGGTGCCGTGTTTGCGGGCGGAGAGGCGCCCGCGTCGGTGTTGGGGGAGGACTCGGCCTGCGCGTCGGCGGACTTCTTGCCGCGTCGGCGACGGCGACGGCGTTTCTTGGTACCACCGCCGTCGGCGGCCCCGTTGGCAGACGCGGACGGGGAATCGGGGCCCGACGTCGAAGGCTCGGCCGGGGGCTCAGAGGGGTGCTCACTCATGCACGATCCATTGTAGTCGAACCGCGGAATCGGCCGGGCGGGCGGGCCCGAGCCGGCGGCGTGGTGTCGCGGTTTATTCGATAGCATCGACGCATGACCGACGCCGAAACGCAACCGGCTGGCGACGTGCTGATCTTCGACGGCCACCTCGACATCGCCTACAACGCGCTGAACCACGAGCGCGACCCGCGGTGGACCGTGGCCGAGACGCGGGCGCGGGAGGCGGACCCGCCGTGCGAAGACGGCCGGGATTCGTGCACGACGAGCCTGCCGGAGATGCGGGCGGCGGGGGTGGCGGTCGCGGCGACGACGCTGCTGGGCCGGGCCAAGCCGTGGATCCGCCCGGGGCGGAAGAACGCCGCGGCGGACGGCGACTGGCCGAGCGCGGAGATGGTGCACGGGTTGGCCCGGGGGCAGCTGGCGTTTTATCGTCGGCTGGGGCGGGCCGGCGAGGTGCGGGTCATCGAGACGGCCGGGCAACTCGAAACGCACTGGGCCGAGTGGGAATCGGCCGACGCGGCGGAACGGGAGACGCTGCCGGTCGGGCTAATCATCGTGATGGAGTGTGCCGACCCGATCGTCGAGCCGGCGGAACTGGCTGAATGGCACGCGCTCGGGCTGCGGGGAGTGTTTCTGACGCACTTCGGTCAGGGCCGATACGCCGCGGGCAACCCGTCCACCGATCCGGACAACCGCTACGACGTCGACGGCCCGGTGACGCCGGCCGGGATTGAGCTACTCGCCGAGATGGAAAAGCTCGCGATGCCGCTGGACCTGACGCACGCCAGCGACACGACGTTCTGGGATGCGCTCGGGCGTTACGGCGGCCCGGTGTGTTCCAGCCACACCAACTGCCGGGCGATCACCGGGCAGCAGCGCGAACTCAGCGACGACATGATCCGGGCGGTGGCGAAACGGGATGGCGTGATCGGCGTCGTGCTGGCGGTCAACATGATCCGCGTGGACCTGATCGAGGGTCCGCCTTGGACGCCGGTCCGACACGGGGTGACGCTGGAGCACCTCGCCGACCACATCGACCATATCTGTCAGCTCACGGGCGGGATCGACCACGTCGCCCTGGGCAGCGACACCGACGGCGGTTTCGGAGCCGAGGTGTGCCCGCACGGCTACGACACCCACCGCGACCTCCATCGGCTCGGCGAAGCGCTGCGCAGGCGGGGCTACGGCGACTCCGACATCGCGGCGATCTTCCACGGCAACTGGTTGCGGTTTTACGGGCGTGCGCTGCCGCGGTGAAGGCCGTGGTTCACGCCAACCGCGACGCCTCGGCGGTGGGGAAGCTGACTTCGAGCCATTGTGCGTCTTCGCTGACCGTCACCCGGCCCCGATCGAGCCCGGGCGGGAGCAGCACGGTGTCACCCGGGCCGAAAGGGGTGGGTTCGTGGCCGGCGCAGGCCAGCTCGCCGCGGCCTTCGAGGACCATCCAGACGGTCGGTTGGTCTTCACCGGCGGCGTCTTCGTAGCCGGCGGCGGCGGTGACCTTGTCGATGCGGAAGAACTCGCAGACGACCAGGCGTTTGACGGCCGCGCCGCCGTTCTTCGTCGGCAGCGCCGTGAACAGCTCGTACTCGCTGATGTCCGGCGGGCCGAAGTGGATGCACTCGAGCGCCTGCTCGACGTGGAGCTCGCGGCCGGTCCGGCCCCAGTCGTAGACGCGGTAGGTCGTGTCGCTGGGCGTCTGCACTTCGGCGACGAGGATGCCGGCGCCTAATGCGTGGCAGGTGCCCGACGGGACGTAGTGGCAGTCGCCTGCCTTCACCGGCACCTCGATCATCAACGGGACCACCGCCTCGTCCGTGTTCGTCTCGATCGCGGCGCGGAGTTGCTCGGGCGTCACTCCCTCTCTTATCCCTTTGTAGATCACACTTCCGGGGGCGGCCGAGACGATGTACCACGACTCGCTCTTGAGGAACGCGTCGTCGTGGGCCTCGGCGTACTCCGGCGAGGGGTGCACCTGAACGGACAGGTTCTCGTTCGCGTCGAGGTACTTGAGGAGGATCGGGAAGCCCCCACCGTCGGACAACGGCAGGTCGCCGAGGACCGCTCGGCCGTGGTCGGCGATGACCCGGGCCAGCGTCTGCCCGGCGAGTGGGCCGTTGGTGACCGTGGATCGCTCGGCCCCGCCGCCTCCGCCCGAGGCCGACGTGGTGGCGAGGTCGACGAGTTCCCACGACTCGCCGATAGGCGTGTCGCTGCCGGGCAGGTCGCGGCCGAGGGAGCGTTGCAGCGTGCGGCCGCCCCAGACTTTTTCTTTGTAGACCGGGCCGAACTTGAGCGGGTAGAGCGAGGTTTCGGGCATGGCGGCCATGATATCGGCTGAAGACGGGAAAGCGTCGGGGTATAAAGCAGGGCCAACCGAGCCCGATCCGCCGAGGTGAACGCGATGAAGTGTGTGATGGTGATGTTCGATTCGTTGAACCGACACATGCTGCCGCCGTACGCGGACGAGCCGTGGGTGCAGGCGCCGAACTTCACGCGGCTGGCGCAGCGGGCGGCAACCTTCGATTCGAGTTACGTCTGCTCCATGCCGTGCATGCCCGCTCGTCGCGACTTCCACGCCGGTCGGCCCAACTTCCTGCACCACGGCTGGGGGCCGCTCGAGCCGTTCGACGACTCGGTCCCCGCGATGCTTTCGGCCGCCGGTGTCTACACCCACCTCGCCACCGATCACTACCACTACTGGGAAGACGGCGGGGCGACCTACCACAACCGCTACGACTCGTACGAATTCTTCCGGGGGCAGGAGGGCGACCGCTTCGTCGGCCAGGTCGCTGATCCGGCCGTCCCCCCGAACCGAAACGCCAAGGCCCGTCGCGCCGATTGGGTCAACCGCCAGCACATCCGCCGCGACGCCGACTATCCGCAGACCCAGACCTTCGACGCCGGCGTCCGCTTCCTCGACCGCAACCACGACCGGGACCGCTGGTTCCTCCAGATCGAGTGCTTCGACCCCCACGAGCCGTTCACCACCAGCCGCGAATGGCGCGACCGCTACCCCTCGCCCGACGACGACCGGCTCTTCGACTGGCCGCCCTACGGCCGCGTCGAGCACACCCCCGAACAGGTCCGCGACGCCCGCCACAACTACGCCGCCCTGATGACCAAGTGCGACGCCTCGCTGGGCCACGTCCTCGACAAGTTCGACGAGCACGGCCTGTGGGGCGACACGATGCTCATCGTCTGGACCGACCACGGCTACCTGCTCGGCGAGCACGGCTGGTGGGCCAAGAACCAGCCGCCGCTCTACGACGAGGTCGCCCACACCCCGTTCTTCGTCTGGGACCCCCGCCCCCGGAAGAACGGCCGCGGTGTGGAGGGGGAGCGACGCAAGTCGTTAGTCCAGCCCTCGATCGACCTCGGCCCGACGCTGCTGGGCTACTTCGGCCTCGAACCCACCCCCGCCATGCGCGGCCACGACCTCGCCCCCGTCCTCCGCGACGACACCCCCGTCCGCGACGCGGCGATCTTCGGCTACCACGGCATGGCCATTAATTACGTCGACGACACCCACGTCTACCTCCGCACGCCCCGCCCGACCGCCGACGACCAACTGTTCAGCTACACCCTGATGCCCACCGCGATGCTCGGGTTCCGCGACACCCGGGGCGTCGAGCTGAGCGACCCGCTGGGCTTTGCCGGGGGTCGGCGGGTGATGCGTCTGCCCGGTGGCCGCGGGGCCGAGCGGGGCGATGACCTGATGTTCGACCGGGCCGACGACCCCAGGCAGCAACAACCCCTGAACGACTCCGCCCTCGCCGAACGCCTCGACGGCCGCATCGCCGAACTCATGGCCCGCTACGACGCCCCGCCCGAGCAATACCAACGCATGGGGCTGACGCGTCCGACTACGGCAGACTGACCCCCGCCAGCCGTATACTCCTGCGATGCCTCCGCGACGACCCACCCGACAGATCACCCTCGGCGACGACCGCGTCGGCGTGGTCAAGGTCGGCGGCGGGCTGCACGGCACCGAGCCGGCGCCCGTCTCCGTCCAGTCCATGACCTCGGGCTACACCCACGACGTCGAGGGCTGCGTCGCCGAGGTCAACCGACTCGCCGCCGCGGGGGCCGACGTCGTCCGCGTCGCCGTGCCCGGCAAGAAGGACACCGAAGCCCTGCGCGACATCCTGCCGCGGGTGAACGTGCCGATCGTCGCCGACGTCCACTTCCACTTCGGCCGGGCCCTCGAGGCCGTCGAGGCCGGCGTCCACAAGATCCGCCTCAACCCCGGCAACATCAGCGACCGCAAGCAGGTCCAAGAGGTCATCGCCGCCTGCAAGGAAAAAAACCTGCCGATCCGCGTCGGCGTCAACGAAGGCTCGATCGTCGAACGCAAGGACAAGCGGAAACGCCTCAAAGAACTCGGCGGCGTGTTCTCCGACAACAAGCACGGCCACTTCCTCGCGATCATGATCGCCAAGCTCGAAGAATACCTCGACATCTTCTACGACAACGACTTCTACGACATCGCCATCTCCGCCAAGAGCCCCGACCCCACCCTCGTCATCGACGCCTACCTCGAGATCAGCAAACGCTTCGATCACCCGCTGCACCTGGGCGTCACCCACGCCGGCCCCAAAGAGACCGGCACCATCCGTAGCGTGGTCCCGCTGGGCCACCTGCTCGCCGCCGGGGTCGGCGATACCGTCCGCATCAGCTACGCCAACGACCCGGTCTACGAGGTCGAGGATGCGTTGGAGATGCTCTACTGCCTCGGGCTCCGCCCCCGGAAGGGCGTTGACCTCATAGCGTGTCCGACGTGCGGGCGGATCGAGGTCGACCTGTTCACGCTGGTGCAGGACGTACGGGCGATGCTGGCCGACCAGATCACGCTGCCGATCAAGGTCGCGGTGATGGGCTGCATCGTCAACGGCCCCGGCGAAGCCGAGGGCGCCGACGTCGCGGTCTTCGCCGGTAAGCAGCGCGGCATTATCTACGTCCAGGGCGAAAAGGTCGCCACCGTGCCCGAGGCCGAGATCCTGGGCGCGTTGCTCGACGAGTGCAAAAAGTTCGAGGCCCGCGTCGAGGCCGGCGAAGCGAAGCTCGGCGAAAAGGTCGTCGAGATCGTCCCGCCCGACCCGATCGGCGAGCTCGGCAGCGGCCTCGACAAGATCGCCGCGGGCGACGTGACGCAGGTCACCGTCGGCGGCCGCTGAGCCAACGCATCCCTGTTATTGCCCCGGCGGCGACGCTACGCCGCTTTCGCCCGAGACCGCGCCTGTTTCCACGCCGGCTTGGGCATCGGCAGATCGAGGTCGGTCGTCCGTCCGTAGATGCGTTCACAACCCACCACACGGATGCGCTGGTTGCCGTCTTGGATCCGTACCACCTCATAGCTCACCGGCTCGGACGCCGGTCGCAGCTTGATCCCGATCACCTCGCCCACCTCCGGCATGTCGGCGTCCTCCATCATCAGCCCCATCCCCGAGCGCGACACGTCCAGCACCCAGCCCTTGCGCCGGTGCCCCGCCGTGCCCGGCCGATTCCAGCTCATCTGCTGGCCAGTCAGCGTCCGGTAACGGCTCTCTTTTCGTCGGTTGGGCCGCAGAGCAGTCATTGCCATGTCGATACTCCAGAGTAGGAAAACAGGAAGGGACCCCCCCGGTATCCAGTTTTCGTCCGGCGTGGCGTGACGCTTACGCGCCGTCAAGCGGTATCGGAAAGTTTATAGCTCGGCCGTGTCCGCCAGCCCGCACAGGCCGCGTTGAC
>JBCBSA010000179.1:0-6024 GCA_039819425.1 Planctomycetota bacterium | reverse complement strand
GCCGTGATCGATACGGGGGTAGGGATCGGGCATGGTTGACCAGGAGCACGAGGCCGAACGCACCGGCGGGTTCACCGCCCGGCTGCCGCTGAAGGTGCTGACGCCGATCGCGTTGGTGCTGCCGTTGATCGTGGCGGTGGCGGTGATCGGGGTGGTGGTGTTCGTGCAGGGGCGGTCGGCGGCGGCAGCGCTCGAGGCCCGCGGCGTCGAACAGGTCCACGGCCGCATCGGCGACCGGCTGCGTGCGCTGCTGGACGGGCCGCGGCGGTGGCACGCGCTGGTGCGCGAGCAGATCGAGGCGGGCGTGTTGGACGTCGATCGGCCGCGCTCGTGGCGGGCGCCGCTGTTCGAGCAGCGGCACGCGTTCGACGCGGCGCTCGCCGGCGTGTGCTGGGGCGACGAGGCGGGGCGGGCGGTCTGGGTGTTCCGCTACCCGGGTCGGCCCGGCTGGCAGTGGGGCATCCGCGACGAGGAGACCGGCGGCGTCCTCGAGGAGTGGCAGCTCGACGCCGACGGCGAGCCCGTCCCCGGCTCGGTGCGGCGTTCGGCCTACGACCCGCGGGAGCGGCCGTGGTATCGCCTGGGCGTCGAAGCGAGCTCCGACGAGCCGGGTGCCGCCGTGTGGGGCGAGCCGTATGCCTGGACCACCGACGACCGCGGCGGGGTGGCGGCGCTGGGGCTGCCGTATGCCGCGGCGGTGCATGACGGGGCGGGACGCCGGCTCGGCGTGCTCGATACCGAGCTCAGCCTCGCCGATCTCTCGGCGTTCATGCGGGGGCTGAAGATCGGCCGGTCCGGGATCGCCGTGGTGACCGACACGCGCGGCCGGCTGGTCGCCACGTCGACCGGGGCCCGGCTCGCCGACGACGACCTGGGCCGCATCTCGGCGCTCGCCAGCGAGGACGCCGACGTGCGGGCGTTGGCCCGGCGCTGGATCGAGGTCCACGGCGAAGGGGTGCCGTCGCTGACCGGTGGGCGGGTCACGGAGGTCGAGCTGGAGCGTGGCACCGCGCTGATGAGCGTCAGCCGGTTCAAGACCGACGGCGGGTTGGACTGGCTCGTGGCCACGGCCGTGCCCGTCGCCGACTTCACCGAGGGCGTCCACGCGATCCGGGCGCGGGCGCTGCGGATCGTGTTGGCGGCGGTGGGGCTGACGCTGCTGATGGGCATGGGCCTGGCGGCGTGGCTGGTCCGGCCGATGCTGCGGATCACCGACCACGCCCGCCGCGTCGGGGCCGGCGACCTCGAGTCCCGGCTGGAGTTGAATCAGGCCCGCGAGCTCGTCGAGCTCTCCGGCGAGATGAACCGCATGACCGACGGCCTCCGCGACCGCCTCGCCCTGCGCAAGAGCCTTCGGCACGCCAGCGAGGTCCAGCAGAGCCTCTTGCCCAACGCCGACCTCGACCTGCCGGGCTTCGACATCGTCGGTCACTGCGACTACTGCGACGAGACCGGCGGCGACTACTACGACTACCTCGCCGACGCCGAGACCCACGAGACCGGCGCCGCCGTGGTCATCGGCGACGTGATGGGCCACGGCATCGCCGCCGCCATGCTCATGGCCACCGCCCGCGGCGTCCTCCGCTCCCGCAGCCGCTCCCCCGGGAGTTCTTCCGCCCCCGGCATCGCCGACCTGCTCACCCACCTGAACAAGATGCTCGTCGAGGTCACCGGCGGCACCAAGTTCATGACCATGCTCATCGTCAACCTCGACCCCGCCTTCGGCGAGCTGCGATGGTCCACCGCCGGCCACGACCCGCCGATGATCTACCACCCCCACACCGATTCCTTCCGGGAACCGGACGGCGGCGGACTGCCCCTGGGCGTCCTGCCCGACGAGGCCTACGAAACCCACGACCCCGAGAAGCTGCCGCCCGGCACCGTCGTACTCATCGCCACCGACGGCATGTGGGAGACCCGTAACGCCGACCGCGAGATGCACGGCAAACAACGCCTCCAGAACTCGATCCGCCGCCACGCCGCCAGAGACGCCGCCGGCATCCGCGACGGCCTGCTTGCCGACCTCCACGCCTTCCGCGGCGACGCCCCCCGCGACGACGACGAGACCTTCGTCGTCATCAAGGCGGTGTAAGTTTCCCGGTCACGTTCTGGCTCAACACGAGGTGGTCGTGGTCCGTTTAGCCCCGGGTCGGTGACCCGGGGCCGCCCCCGGCGACTCACCGGGAACCCGGTAGATCAAGCGCTAAGGTCAAGGCCGGCCGTCACCCCGAGGGTGTCGCGGATCATCCGCCACGCGGCCGGGCGGGGACGCCGGTGAGGGTGGTGTCGTCGGGGTGGTCGCGGGTGACGACGGCGCCGGCGCCGACGACGCAGCGGTCGCCGAGGGTGACCCCCGGGAGGACCTTGGCGCCGAGGCCGACGAGGGTGGCGCGGCCGAGGGTGACGCGGCCGGCGAGGGCGGCGGCGGGGGCGACGTGGACGCCGGGGGCGAGGTCGGCGTGGTGCTCGACGACGGCGGCGGAGTTGACGATGACCGCGTCGCCAAGGCGGGCTTCGGGGCCGACCACGGCGACGGGGCCGACGTAGACGCCGCGGCCGATCGTCGCCGACGGGCTGACGAGGGCGCCCGGGTGGACGACGGTGGCGAGGGCCCGGCCGGCCTCGTCGAGGCGCTTCAGCAGGCGGAGGCGGGCGGCGTTGTCGCCCACGGCCGGGATGAACGCGGCGCTGCCCAGGCGGGGGTCGTCGTGCTCAAGCCAGAGGTCGCGGGTGACGCCGGCGTCGGCCGGGCGGTCGGCGTCGTCGAGGTAGCCCAGCACGGTCAGCCCCGCGGCGGCCGCGGCGTCGGCGACGACGCGGCCGTGGTCGCCGGCGCCGTAGACCACCAGCGGCGGCTGGGCGTGGGCGGGCTGGATCAAGGCTGGTCCTCCGCGCGGTCGCTGGGTTCGTCGGGCGTGAGGTCCTGGGCGTACCGCTCGGCTAGGGTCGCGTCCCACGGGCGGTCGCTGCGTTTCAAGGGTGTCTGGCGGAACTCGGCGCCGCAGCGGTAGCAGACCAGCGTCCGCTCGGCGTAGAGCCAGATCAACACGTCCACCGCCAGCACCAGCCCCAACACGATGAGGGCCGCCCGCGACTGGCCGAAGCCGAAGAAGATCATGGCGATCACCGCCGCCGCGACGATCAGTGCGAAGACCGTGAGCTGGGGCACCTGCTTTTTCACGTAGAAGTCGGGGCAGCCGCAGACCGGGCAGCGGCGGAGAAAGCCCTTGTCGTCGAGGGCTTGGTCCCAGTCGAGGCTGACCGCGGGGCCGCGGCCGTCGTCGGTCTTGACGACGGTCGGCGGGCGGGCCGGGTCGACGTGGAGCGTCAGCCTCGGCTTGCCCTGGCGGTCTTTAAGATCGATACGCATGGTGGCCTTAGCATGATCGGCATGAACGACCGCCAAGAATCAGAGACGCGAGAAGCCCGGGACGGTCCGCCAGATGATAAAGCCTTCACGCTGACCCGCGCCCAGGCCCGGGCGGTGGACGGCTACGCGATCGAGCGGGCCGGGGTGCCGGGGCTGGTGCTGATGGAGAACGCGGCGATCAACGTGGCGGGTGTGGTGATGGACGTGCTGCGTGAGCACTACGTGGTGGACGCAGACTCGGCCCGCGTGGCGGTCGTCTGCGGCGGGGGCAACAACGGGGGCGACGGGTACGCGGTGGCCCGGCAACTCGCGAGCTTCGGGCTCTCGCCGACGGTCACCGCGGTGAGCGACCCGGCCCGGCTGACCGGCGACGCGGCGGCGATGCACCGGGCGTGGCTGGGCGTCGGCGGCGGGGTCACGCCGGCGCTGGAGACGGCGGCGGTCGAGGCGGCCGCGTGCGGCTGGGCGGAGGCGCACGTGGTGGTCGACGCGGTGCTGGGCACGGGCTACGGCGAAGAGCGGGGTGCCATGCGACCCACGGCGGCCGCGGCGGTGGCGGCGATCAACCAGAAGACGACGGGCCACGTGGTGGCGGTGGACGTGCCGTCGGGCCTGGACGCCGACACAGGCCGGCCCGCGGCGGGCAGTGATGCGGTCAGGGCGGACGTGACGGTCAGCTTCTTGGCCGAGAAGGCGGGGTTCGCAGTTCCCGGCGCGGGGGGATACCTGGGACGGGTGGTACTGGCCGACATCGGGCTGCCCGAGGCGGTCTGGCGGGCGGCGGCCGGGGGCGTGGAGTGACCTCGACGCCGAAGACTTGACCGGTTTGGAGCTTTGTGACAAAATATGCGGCTCGGCGTAGCCGACGAACCACCCGCCACTACTTGAAGACTTCCTCATGTCCGACATTACCCCCGGCACCAAGATCAACCTCAAGGTCGTCAAGCAGCCGACCAACGCCGCGGCGTCGAAGACGATCGTCCGCCTGCTCAGCAAAGACCCCGTGGTCGTCGCCGAGAACAAGCGGCACGCCCGGGTCCGCAAGAAGGCCCAGTGGATGTCCAGCCGCGGCGGCCGGTGGCGCATCTGGGAATCGCGCCTCGCCAAGCAGCGGCCCGTCACCGGCCGACTCGGCGAAGCCGGCACCCTCGTCGCCAGCGTCGACGTGCTCAACGACCTGCCCAGCATCCAACGCTTCGTCGAAGTCACCCCCGCCCCCGGAAGTTGATCACGCCGCGACCGGGTGATGCGAGTCATCGACAAGAAGCTCACGTTCAATCTGCAATACGTATCGCCGCGGTGTCCTGGAGGAGGGACGCCGCGGCGTTTTTTTTGTGGGACGAAGCATGCCGGAGTTTCGATTCTTTTCGGGGTTGAGGCTAAAATCTGATCGGTGAAGATCTCGCTCTCCAACATGGTGCTCGACAACGGCTCGGCGGGCGGCGGTAGCGCTTCCGGGGGAACTTCCGGGGGTGGCGTGGAGTTCATCAAGAAGAAAAAGCCCGACTGGCTTCGGGCGCCGCTGCCGGGAGGCAAAGGCTACGCCGAGACGCGGTCGCTGGTCGATCGCTACCAACTCCACACCGTCTGCGAGTCGGCCAAGTGCCCGAACCTCGGCGAGTGCTGGGCCCGTGGCACCGCGACGATGATGATCCTCGGCGACGTGTGCACCCGGGCCTGCGGCTTCTGCCACATCAAGACCGGCCGGCCCCCGGAATACGACCTCGACGAGCCGCGCCGCGTCGGCGAGGCGGCGGCGCTGATGCAACTCAAGCACATCGTCATCACCAGCGTCAACCGCGACGAGCTGCCCGACGGCGGGGCCGAGATCTGGGCCGAGACGATCCGCGAGATCCGGAGGCATTCGCCCGGCACGCAGATCGAGGTGCTCATCCCCGACTTCTGCGGCGACTGGGACGCGTTGCAACTCGTCCTCGACGAACGCCCCGAGATCCTCAACCACAACATGGAATCGGTGAAGCGGCTGTACAAGGTCGTCCGGCCGCAGGCGATCTACGAACGCTCGATCGAGCTCCTACGCCGCGGCAAGGAGCAGGGCCTCACCGTCAAGACCGGCATCATGGTCGGCATCGGCGAGCGGCCCGAAGAGATCGAAGAGCTGATGCACGACGTCACCGAGGGCACCCGCGCCCCCGGAATCAGTCGAGATGATCCCGCCACCAACCGCGACCCGTTCGCCACGCCCGACCCGAATCGCGACCTGCCCCCCGGAAGTGTGCTCGAGCGGTCGGTGACGGGCGAGATGAAGCCGACGCCGGGCGAGAAGCTGCGCCGCGGCGGCCTGTTGGTGCAGCAGACGACCAACCCGTACTGGGACCACGACTCCCCCCGGAAGTCCAAGGCCTCGGCGGACGAGCAAATCGGCGAGGTCGCCTACCCCAACGCTACGTATCCGGGGGTGCACGAGAGCTGCGACATCCTGACGATCGGGCAGTATCTCCAGCCGACGCGGAACCACCTGCCGATCTCGCGGTGGGTGACGCCGGCGGAGTTCGTCGAGTACAAACGGTTGGCGGAGTCGATCGGGTTCCGCCACTGCGAGTCGGGCCCGTTGGTGCGTTCGTCGTACCACGCCGACGAGCAGGTGCTGAAGATGGACGCCGTGGCCGAGGTGTGATCAGGCGTTTACCCCG
>JBCBSA010000178.1:0-6040 GCA_039819425.1 Planctomycetota bacterium | reverse complement strand
TCGGACCGGTGGGAGATGGCGTAGTGGCGGTTGCAGGGGCCGGCGATGATGAAGGGGACGTGGATGGATTCCTGATACGGAGTCATCTTGCGGAAGTGGCCGTGGGAGCCGTGGTGGTCGCCGTGGTCGGAGAAGAAGAGGATGTAGGTGTGGTCGGTGAGGCCGTGGTCTTCGAGGCGTTGGCGGATGCGGCCGAGGTTGTGGTCGAGGTTTTCGATGAGGGCGTAGTAGCCGGCGAGCTCGCGGCGGGCCTGCTCGCGGATGCGGGGGATGTCGGGGACGTTGGGGCGGAGTTGGATGCGAGCGAGGTTGTGGCGCTGCATCCACTCGGCGGGGGCGGTATACGGGTCGTGTGGCGGCTGGACGGAGAGGGCGAGGAAGAAGGGCTCGTCGCGGTGTCGGTCGATCTGGTCGAGGGCGAGGTCGGTGAGGGCGTCGGTCTCGAAGCGGGGAAGCTTGTGGTGGTCGACGGGGGTGTCGCCGTCGTGGCCGTGGACGTAGCAATCGAATTGGGCGTTGTTGTTTTCGTAGCCGATCCAGGTCTTGAAACCTCCGCGACGCTCGGGGGGGACGATGTGATAAGCGGCGTCGACGGACGCTTCCTTGGCGCCGTCGAGGTGCCACTTGCCGAGGTAGGCGGTGTGGTAGCCGGAGCCGTTGAAGGGTTCCGCAATGGTGGGCAGCTCGGGGGGCATGCGGATCTCGTGGCCGGGGACGCAGCGGTGGGGGTAGACGCCGGTGAGCAGCGAGCCGCGGCAGGGGCAGCAGAGGGGGAAGCCCATCACGGCATTTCGGAACCAGACGCCCTCGGCGGCGAGGCGGTCGATGTTGGGGGTGTGGACGTTGGGGTCGCCGGCGCAGGAGAGGGCCGAGCCGCGGTGCTGGTCGCCGAAGACCCAGATGATGTTGGGGCGTCGGGCGTCGGTGGGGCGATCTTGGGGTCGGGGCATAGTGGGAGGTTACACGCGGCTCGGGTCAGTCGCCCACCGGCGGGCCGAGGTCGGCGTCGGTCTCTTTGGCCCAGTCGTCCAGCCACGCGGCGTGTCGGCGGAGGGTGTCGGCGTGTTCGGGTAGGTCGACGAGGTTGTGCATCTCGCCGGGGTCGTTGTGGAGGTCGATGAGTTGTTGGCGGTTCTCGCCGCGGTTGTAGAGCGTGTACTTGAAGCGGTCGCTGACGACGGCGTGGCCGCGGGCGCCGTTGGGGTGGCTGTGGGTGCCGAAGCCGGTTTCGATGACGACGTGGTCGCGGCGGTCGGCGGCGTCTTCGCTATCCACGAACGGCCGCAGCGACCGCCCGGCCAAACCCTCGGGTACGGTCGCGTTGGCGTAGTCGCAGAACGTCGGCAGCAGGTCGAGGCCGGTGCTGACCAGGGCGGACTCGACGCGGCGGGTGGGTGTCGTTGGGGCTGTGGGATCAACGACGATGAGCGGGACGTGGATGGACTCGTTGTAGAGGGCCTGTTTCTGGTTCCAGCGGTGGGCGGCGTTGCCGTCGCCGTGGTCGGAGGCGAAGACGACGACGGTGTGGTCGCGGTGGCCGTGGGCCTCGAGGCTGTGGAGGAGGCGGGAGACGTAGCCGTCGGCTCGCTCGGTGAGGCGGGCGTAGGCCCAGCAGTAGCGTCGCCAGCGGTCGGTGTCCGACGAGCGGTTGATGTACACGCCGGGGCGGGCGGCCTGCTCGTCGGCGAGGACGCTGGGCTCGCCGTCGGGCGCGGCGAAGTTGGGAGGCAACTCGGGGCAGTCCTCGACCGGGGGCGGCTCGGGCAAGTTGCCGCCGAGCAGGTCGGCACCGCGGGCGTACTCGCAGCAGTCGTGCGGGTCGAGGATGGAAACGGTGAGGAAGAACGGCCGGTCGCGGCGCTGCGCGAGGTAGGCGTCGCAGCGCCGGGGCAGTTCGAGGTCGGGGCACTCCTGGAGGTCGTGGATGCCGTGGACGTCGGCGCGGTCCTTGGCGAGGGGCTGGTGCCACTTGCCGATGTAGCCGGTGTCGTAGCCGGCGTCGGCGATGAGCCGGGCGACCCAGTCGAGGCCGTCGCGGGCCTGGCGTTCGTGGGCGTGGAAGTTGAAGGGGATGCCGATCTCATGGGGGTATCGGCCGGTGGACATCGCGCCGCGGGAGGGGACGCACAAGGGCTGAGCGCAGTAGGCCCGGTCGAAGCGGGTCCCACGAGCAGCGAGCGAATCCATTCCGGGGGTGGCGAGGTCGCGGTTGCCGGCGCAGCTCATCATGCCGGCCCACTGCTGGTCGGTGAAGACGAACAGAATGTTGGGGCGTGAGTCGTGATTCATGGGCCAGGTCCGCGGGAGACGAGAACCGCTCCGGGCTTGTGTGTCACCCGATCCCGGACGAACCCCAAAGATACCGCGCGGGGATCACGTCAAGCCTTCGCATCGGCGGTAGTCGTCCCAAATCGCTTTCCACTCGGCGTAATCGGCTTCGGTGAAGGGGACGTAGCCGGGGGCGCCCTGGGCGCGGACGCCGTCGGTGTACCAGGTTGAAGGGATACCGAGTTCGGGTTGAGCACGGATCAGGGCCCACCAATCGTCGGCGCTGTAAAGCGGCCAGTTGTCGGTGTTGATCAGCCAGCCGGAGCAGGCGGTGGCGATGCCGTGGCGGTAGCGGGCCTGCTCGACGGTGTTGGGGCGGAGGGTGGCCCAGTCGTTGAGGCGGAACACGTCGCAGACGTCGGCGAAGTAGGGGTGGGCACAGTGGGTCATGATCAACGCGTCGGGCTTGGGGGCCTTGGCGGCGTCGTGGATCAGCTTGACGTAGTGGTGGAGGAGCTCGACGCCCCAGAGGTCGCCGTGGAGCTGGAGGCCCGGGGCGCAGGGCAGGTCGTGGGTGAAGTCGAGGAAGAAGCCATCGTAGTCGTAGCCGTCGGGGCTGATGAGGTGGTGGACGTCGTCCTGGAGCCGACGGGCGTAGGCGGGGCTGGTGGGGTCGAGGCGGAGTTTTTTTCCGTCGGCTTGGCGGACGCACCAGTCGGGCGGGGCGTTGTCGTGGATCCACATGCCGTACCAGATCAGGACGTGTCGGCCGGCGTCGTGGTTCCAGTCGGCGAAGCCGCGGAAGTCGGGGTACTTGCCGGGGTCGGGCGTGAGGCGTTCGCGGAAATGCTGCCATTTGTAGCTGGTGCAGGCTACGCCGAAGGGGATGTCGTGGTCGATGAGCGACTGCAGCCAGCGCATGACGTTGGCCTGGCTTTCGTACTGGGCGGGGTAGGGCCGGCCTTCCTGCCCGATGTCGTTGATCCAGCGGAGGTTGGTCTGCTCGCCCCAGGTGCAGGCGAACGGCTCACGCCACCAGTCGGGCGCATCACGCTTCGGCGACGGCGCGAAGCCCTCGGCCCGGAGCCAGTCGGCGTAGGCGGCGATCGCGGCGTAGGGGGTGTCGTGGAGCTGGCTGCCCCACCACAGCGACACGGCGTGGCCGGTCAGACCGGAGTAGCCGTCGTAAGTGACCTCGAGGTCGAAGCCGTCGCGTCCTTGCGGGATGTAGCTCCATCCGCTGTAGCGGTTGCGGCCCTTGGGCGCGCCGAGCCCGACGCCGAACCACTGACCGCCGACGCCGAAGACGTGCACGAGCGGCGGCGGGCTGAACAGGTACTGCGGCCCGAAACGCAGGTCCGGGTGCGGGCCCTCGTGGTAGCACTGCCGCGAGACCTGGAGCGGGTGCAGGTACATCACGTCCGAATGGTTCGGGTCAACGGCGAACATCTCGTCGACCGGGGCGACGCCGCGGACCTCAACGACGAGCTTGCTGATCTTGCCTTGCCCGGTGAGTTCGACGGTGGACACCGCGCCGCCGTCGCCGGGCTGCGTGGTCATCGACGCCTGCATGGTGCCGTCGGCCATCTCGAGGCGGACGGCGGTCTGGGGGTTGGGCCAGGGGTGTGACATGGAGCGGGGCTTCCGGGGGCGGGGGTGAGGGTTAGTCGTCTTGCATCAGGGCACCGCGGCCGCCGTCGACCAGGAGCGTGGTGCCGGAGATGAACGCCGCGTGTTCGCTGGAGAGGAAGGCGCACAACGCACCGATCTCGTCGACGGTGCCGAGCCGGCCGACCGGGTGCATCCGCTCGGTGCGGGCACGCTCGGCGGCGGGGTCGGGAAACGAATCGAACCAGGTGTCGTTGCCGGGCGTGTCGATGAAGCCCGGCGCGACGCCGACGGCCCGGACCTTCGGCCCCCACTCGATGGCCAGCGACTGGACCATCGCGTTGAGCCCGGCCTTGGCGACGTTGTAGGGGAAGCAGCCGGGGATGGTGTTCCAGGCGTGGTTCGAGCTGATGACGATGAACACCGGTAACGCGGCGCGGTCGAGGTGCGGCTTGGCGGACTTGGCCAACCGCCAGTGCGAGGCCAAGTCGAGCTGCATGCAGTCGTCCCAGTCGGCCTCGGTGCAGTCGGCCGCCCCCCGGAAGACGTTGCGGCCGGCGTTGGAGACGATCACATCCAGCCCGCCGAGCGCTTCGGCGGAGGCGTCGATGACGCCGGCCGGGCCGTCGGGTTCGCTGAGATCAGCCGAGACGTAGTGGGCCTTGCGGCCGTGCTGCTCGACGACTTGGCGGAAGGCGTCGGCCTCGGCCGAGTCGTCGCCGCGTCGGCCGCAGCCGGCGATGTCGCAGCCGGCCTCGGCGAGCCGGCGGGCGATGCCCACGCCGATGCCGCTGGTCACGCCGGTGACGAGGGCACAACGGTCGGTGAGGTCGATGGGCAGGGTCATAGGTGGCTTGGAGGTCAGACGTAGAAGTTGTCGCGCTCGGTCAGGCCGAGGACGCCGGGGTACTTTTCGAGCTCGTCTTCGATCAGATCGACGCCCAGGCCGGGCCGGTCCGAGAGGTGGAGCTTGCCGTGGCGGACGTCGAGCGGGTGGTCGATGACTTCGTCGCGCCAGGGCACGTCGTTGACCATGAACTCGCAGCGGAAGAAGTTGGGGATCGACGCGCAGACGTGGGCGCTGGCCAGGGTGGAGAGCGGGCCGTTGGGGTTGTGTGGGGCGACCAGGACGTTGTACGCCTCGGCCATGGTGGCGATGCGCTTCATCTCCGACGGCCCGCCGCAGCGGGTGATGTCGGGCATGACCACGTCGCAGACGTGTTTTTCGAGGACGGGCCGGAAGGCGTGGCGGGTGTAGTGCCGCTCGCCGACGCAGATGGGCACGTCCCCCGGGAGGCGTCGGCGCAGCGCCGCGAGGGTGTCGGCGCTCTCGGGGCCGGCGGGCTCCTCGTACCAGGTGACGCCCAGCGGCGCGAGGCGTTTGGCCATCTTGACCGCGACCTCGCCGTTGAGCATGGCGTGGGTCTCGATCATCATGTCGAAGCCCGGGCCCACCGCCTCACGCACCGCGACGGTCAGGTCGTAGGCGAGGTCCTGCTGAGCGGGGCTGAGGGCGAGGTTGTCGGAGAGGTCTTCGCCGTAGAGGTAGTTGGTGTGGGCGAAGGGGTCGAACTTCAGGCCGGTGAACCCGAGGTCTTTCACGCGTTTGGCTTGGCGGGCGTAGTCTTCCGGGGTGTGGCCGCCGCCGGTGAACCAGTAGTTGGCGTAGAGCAGAAGCTCGGTGCGGTAGGCCCCGCCCAGGAGCTGGTAGCAGGGGGTGCCCAGGACCTTGCCCTTGAGGTCCAGGAGGGCCATGTCGATGCCGCTGATGGCGCACAGGCTGGCGCCGTAGGGGCCGATCCAGTTCAGATCGCGATAGAGCTTGGTCCAGATATAGTCCGTGCGCATGGGGTCGAGGCCGATGATGCGCTGGCCGGTGTGGTGGGCCGCCGCCTCGATGATCGGACTGCCGGGCCAGTTGGTGGCCTCGCCGACGCCGGTATGGCCCTCGTCTGTGAAAATCTTAACGAAGGTCCAGTTGTACTTCACGCCCTCGACAAGCCAGGTCTTGACCTCGGTGATCTTCATGTCAGTCGCTCCTCAGGCCGAGGGCACGGCTGCGGGTTTGTAGCCGGCGAACTGGCCGTCCGGTACGCCCTTCACGCCGGGTTTGACGGCAAAAACACCGCCGGCCTGAGGCGTCGTCGCGAGGGCTTCGTCATCC
>JBCBSA010000177.1:0-6084 GCA_039819425.1 Planctomycetota bacterium | reverse complement strand
CCCCCCCCCCCCCCCCCGCCCGCCCCCCCCCCCCGCCCCCCCCGCCCGCAAAAAACGCAGGCAGCGGAAGGGCTCGGGTCAGGGGTTGCGGGCGAATCCGTCGGTGATGTCCCAGAGTTCGTTGGCGGCGGAGGTGGGCGGAAGCACCACCACCTCGGGCCGGCTCAGGCTGGCGGCGTGGCCGTCGAAGAACTGGAGGTTCGCGGTCTCGTTGGCGTGGCGGTAGGCGATTTCGTTGGGCCCGCCGTTCTCGAGCTCGGAGATGTAGCGGTCGCTGTGCTGCTTGGTCAGGGCGGGGTCCAGCGCGTCGGCCATCTGCATCTTTGCCGAGGGCTCGGTGATCTCGATCGAGCGGAACGCCGCGAAGTCGAAACCCTTCGCGGCCCAGCCGGGTGGGTCGGAATCTCGGATCGCCAGCAGGGTGTTGCGGTCGGCCTGGATGTTGTGGCCGTAGACCTTGCGCATGTCGTAGTAGCCCGAGCCGGTCTCGGACGCGAACCCCTGCTCGGCCTGCGGGCAGACGTAATCAACGGTCATCGTCTTCCAGCGGCTGCCCACGCCGGTGTCTTTGACCAGTCCCGAGAGGTTGTTGCGGTAGTCGAAAACGTTGTACCAGGGCACCTTGACGAGGGGCCCGCCGCCGTTGTTGACATCGATCCCACCGCTGTTCCACGCCATGACCGGCGTGTGCCAGCCGTCGTGATCCACCGTGTAGACCTGGTCCGCCATGCCGAGCTGCTTCAACATCGTGAGGCAGCGGACCTGACCGGCGGCGTCACGGGCCGAGTTCAGCGCCGGCAGCAGCAGCGCGACCAGCAGCGCGATGATGCTGATCACCACGAGCAGCTCGATCAACGTAAACCCGCGGGGGCGGGGGCGGGGGGAGAGGCGGATCATTCGGGGTCCTCGGAGCGATGAGACGGGATCGATCCGGAGAGGGGTAGGCGACCCCCGGCCGGCGGCGGGGCCGTGCTGCCGCGGAGGATCAACTCGGCGGGGAACACCCGGTGCCAGGGGTCGGCGGCGTCCGCCGCGGGGTCGCCGGGATCGGGTCCGGCGGACTCGATCAGCTCGATCAGCCGGGTCGTGCCGCGGTGGGCCATCGGAGTGACGGGGTGGTCGAGGCAGGTCAGCGGCGGGGTCGTGACCCGGGTGATCGGGGTGTTCTCGAAGTTGAGCAGGCTCACGTCACGCGGGACTTCCAGCCCCGCGTGCTGCAGGCGGGCCAACAGGTCGGCGGCGATCCGGTCGTTGTAGACCACCAACGCCGTGGGCCGTTCGGCCGGGGGCAGAGCCAGGAACCGCTCGGCGGCGTACGCTCCGGACGACGGGGACTGCGGGAGCTTCTCCCGCATCTGCTCGTCGAGGAAGACCGCGGCGTCGTCGATCTTCAGCCGAGACTCGGCCGCCGCCGCCCGGAACGCGGCGACCCGGGCGCGGTTGTGCGGGATCGGCCGCGTCGTGAACGGCCCGACGTACCCCAACCGACGATGGCCAAGCCCCGCCAAGTGATCGACCGCCAGGCGCATCGCCCCGGCGTGGTCGTAGCTGACGGCCTGGATCCGCTCGGGCGGGTCGAGGGTGTCGATCGCCACCACCTTGGAGGTCGCCTCGAGGACCGCGTCGATCAGCATCTCGTTCCGGCCGGTGTGCAACAACAAAAGCCCGTCGATCCGGGCCTGACCGATCTTGTCGATACAGCCCGCGACGGTCGTGTCGCCGGCGAAGTTGACCAGCAGCACGTCGTAGCGGTGCTCGGCCGCGGCGGCCTCGATGCCCGAGAGGATCGCGGCGTGATAGTGGCCGGCGATCCCGCCGCCGTAGAGGGGATCGATGTAGACCCCCAGCGTGCGGGTGCGTTGCAGCGCCAGGGACTGGCTGGCGAAGTGCGTGCGGTAGCCCAGCCGTTGGGCGGCCTCGGTGACCCGCCGGCGGAGCTGTTCACTGGCTCCGATGTTGCCCCGGCTGCCGTTGAGGACCGCCGAGACGACGGCTTTGGAGCAGCCGGCGGCTTGGGCCACCTCACGGAGGGTCACAGACGAGCGGCGGGATTTTGCCATAAATCTCTTCAGAAAAAAGACTAGAAGCGAGACGAAAAACCGAGTAGACAAGAATCAAATTTATTAACCGGTTAATTTTACCCCCGCCTCACCCCCAACGCAACCTTTTTCTCCGTTTCCGCCGTAAGGTCGGAATTCAGCGGCAAAGCGACGGGGGTGCCAGTTCACCGATACCGACCGGCCGGCCCGTCTCGATCGACCGGTTCGCCGCCACCCCCGCCAGCACCGACCAGGCCCCGTCGTGGTGCGACGCGTCGCGGCCCAGCGGGTCTGGCGGAAGGTCGGGCAGGAACAACCGTTCGAGCAGCCGGGCGTCGCCGCCGCCGTGACCACCCTCGGCTTCGGGGATCGGCAGGTCCCGCGACGGCTCGAAGTGACGCTGCAGCCGCAGCGTTTGCTCAACCGGTCGCTGGGCCGCGGCGAGGTCGTCGTCGCCCTGCCCCGCGATGATGTGGCCCGGCCCACGGCCAAAGTATTCGACGTGGCCTTCGGTGCCGACGACCGACAGCCGTTCGCCCTCCCACGGGCAGTACGCCACCAGCGAGTAGTTCAGCAACGCCCCGCCGGCCATCCGGGCGGTGACCGCCATCGTGTCTTCGCTGGTGATGGGCCACTTCGACTCGCCGCCGAACACGTGCCGGTCGCGCACGTAGCCCGAGTCGGCCTCGGCGTCGAGGTATAAGCCCCGTAGCCCCGGGTCGGCCGCGAGGTCGAGGGCGAACGGGTCGTCGGCCGCGTCCGGCTCACCCGTGAACCGCTCCGGCGCCGGCGGAAGGCCGCGGGCCGCGGCGTTGGCTCCGCCGTAGAACGCCAAGCCCCCCAGCGCGAAGACCCGCTCCGGGCGGTCGTCGAGGATCCAGTTCACCAGGTCGAAGTGGTGCGTGGCCTTGTGGACGAGCAGGCCGCCGGAGTGCTTCTTCTCGCGGTGCCAACGCCGGAAGTAGTCCGCCCCGTGCGACGTGTCGAGCCGCCACTGAAAGTCCACCAGCGTCGGCCGCCCCACCGCCCCCGAGGCCACCACCCCCTTCAACGCCGAAAACACCGGCATCCACCGGTAATTGAACGCCACCCGGACCTCCCCGCCGGTCCGTTCTACCGCTTCGAACACCGCCGCGACCTTCTCGGCGTCGGTCGCCATCGGCTTCTCGGTGACCGCTTCACAGCCCAGCTCCAACGCCCGGACGATATAGGTGTGGTGCGTCGCGTCCACGCTCGTGACGACGACCACGTCCGGCCGAGTCTCGGCCACCATCGCGTCGAAACGTCCCGGGGGGTACGCGGGCAGCGGCGGGTGGCCGAAGGTGTCGGCGAGGTGCCGGTTCCAGTGGGCCATCCGCGTCGCGCTGGGGTCGCAGAGCCCGACCAGTTCGGCGTGGTCGGCGAATCGGCCCGCCGCGGCGTCCAGGAACATCCGGCACCGGCCGCCCGTGCCGACCACCGCGAACCGCTTGCGTTGCCTGTCGTCTCGAGCCGGCACGGCCAAATGCTACACCAGTTACGGTACGATGCCCGTGATGGATAGCCCCCTCGCCGAGGTCAGCCAGGACGGCCCCCGCGTGACCGCGGACCTCTTGGCCCGTGAAGTCGATACCGACGAGCTGCGGCAGCTCATCAACGAGTTGCGGTCCCGGCTCCACGACGACGGCGGGCGGACCTTCGTCTTCGGCCTCGAACGCGTTGAGTTTCTCCCCTCGGCCTGCCTGGCCCTGCTCTTGATGTTCTATCAGGACGTCAAAAAACACGAGGGCCGGATCGTCCTGCTCAACGCCCAGGAGAACGTCGCGTTCCTCCTCCGCCTGGCCCGGCTGGACAAGCTCTTCGAGCTCGCCGAGGGCGACCCGGCGGACGCCTGAACGAGCCTGCGGCCTGTAACGGTCCGGCAACCCTTGAGTACGAAAACTCAACGCAACCGGCCCCAAGTCGACGGGCCGGGGCACCGATAAATCACTCGGTCGGTGATGACCACGGGCCCAAACCCGCGCCGACCGCCCCGCCGCCCGGCCGACACGAAGGGAGCCGCCGATGTCCGCGTTTGCATCCGAGATCGACCAGTCCGGGGCCAACGTCACGATCCACGTCGCCGGCCCCGAGGCGACGCATACGGAGTTCAGCGAGGTCGTCGCCGAGTGCTGCGACCGGATGCGCTACTCCAACGCCAGCAACTTCCTCTTCGACCTCGAGCGCGTCGAATTCCTCGCCTCGGCGTGCATCGGCGCGATGGTCGAGCTGCTCCGCGAGGTCGAGCCGATGCGCGGCAAGATCGCCCTGGCCAACTGCGACGAGAACGTCGCGTTCCTGTTCAAGGTCACGAAGCTCGACGACATCTTCGGGATCTTCGACGACATCGACGACGCGCTCGAGTCCTTCAAGAAACAGGACGCGCGGTTCTGAATCGTCGCGGCGTCACCGCCCCGCCAACCCCTCGATCTCGTGGATGTTCAGCGTGTCGCTGCCTGCGTCCGTCTCGCCGACGAAGATCGCGTCTTCGTCGTTAGCGGCGTACCGGCCGTACTTGGTCGCTTCGAAGACCGTGGTCAACTCGAACGCGGTGGAGTTGTCGTTGCGGACGACGCCGCCGCGCCAGTCGCCGGACAGGCGCTCGGTCCAGACGCTGGAGAGGCGGTCGGGCGTACCGGTGTTGCGGTCGGACAGGACGATCGCGTTGGCGTTGAGCGTCTCTTTCCATTCGTCGCGTCGGCCCGCGTCCGCCGCGGCGTCGCCGATGCGGAGCATGGCGTAGGAGTGGTTCTGGGTGGTGATCGCGTACTCCTCCTGGCCGGGCAGCAGCACCGCCACGACGGTGTCGGTGTCGGCCGGGCTGACGATGTAGTCCGGGGTGAAGTAGTTGCCGTTGAGCAACAGGTTCATCCGCCCCGCCGGGGAAACGGCGGTCAGTTCGCCACGGGCGTCGAGCCCCGGGAAGTAGCCGTCGTTGCCGCCGACCTTGTTCGACTGCGCGAACGTGACAAAACTCTGATGGATCCCGCGGAGCTGGGTGTTGTTGCTCATCTGCCGCGACGTCCGCCGGGCCGCCCCGAGGGCCGGCAGCAGCATCCCGATCAGAAACAACACCACCAACAACTCGACGAACGTGAAACCGGGACGCGAGGCCGTGCGTTGCATGACGTGCTCCGGAAGGCAAGAGAGGGCTATCGCCCGTCGAGCAGACGCTGCCCGAGGAAGTCCGACAGGTCGGGGATCGCCGCGATCTTGTCGATCACCGCCTGGATATCGTAATCGAGTCGAACGAATTCGACGCGGTCGTCGTGGAGCACGGCGTAGCTGGCCCGGGGGTCGCGGTCGCGGGGCTGGCCGACGCTGCCGGGGTTGACGATGCACTTCTCGTCGTCGCGGAAGGCGTACGCCGACTCGCCCAGGTCGCTGGGCGGGTAGAAGTCCGGCTCGTCGGTGAACACCCCCGTCACGTGGGTGTGCCCGCAGAACGCCCGCGTCTCGATCCGGTCGAAGATCGCCTGCATCTTGTTCGGCGCCGCCACCACGTCGTCCGGGAAGATGTACTCGTTGATCGGCCGCCGCGGCGAAGCGTGTACCCACAACGCCCCGTCGTACCACCGACGGATCAGCAGGTTGCCCAGGTACTCGAACCGCTTGCGCCGCTTGTCCGCGTCCGGCTCGTCCTCGAACTGCTTCCGCGTCCAGAACGACGCCTGCTCGGCGCTGGTGTTAAAGCTCGTCGGCTCGTACAGCACCGCGAAGTCGTGGTTGCCCATCATCGCGAACACGCAGCGGTCCATCACCACGTCGAGGCACGCCGTGGGGTCGGGCCCGTAGCCGATGATGTCGCCCAGGCACACGACTTGTTCGATGCCCCGCGCCTCGATGTCCGCCATCACCGTGTTCAGGGCGTCGACGTTGCCGTGGATGTCGGAAATGATGGCGGTGGACATGGGAGGGATGTTTGGTTTTCGGGTTCAGGATGCTTGATGACCGCCCGTCACACAGGCGACAGCCGCTACGGCACGCCAAGTCTTTTTAAGATAACGGGTTCGTTGAATCCGTTATC
>JBCBSA010000176.1:0-6091 GCA_039819425.1 Planctomycetota bacterium | reverse complement strand
CCGAGGTCGTCAAGCTCGAGCCGCCGGCAGGCGACTCGATGCGCCGCGGGTCGGCGACCGGGTCTCTCACCGCGGAAGGGGACGCGCCCCTCTTTCGATTTCTGCAGGCGGGCAAGCGATCGGTCCGGCAGCGACGACCGGGCGCGCACGATCGCTCCCGGCACGCCCCGTCGTGCGACGGCACGAGGTCGGGTCCAGCCCGAAGCGGTTGTCCACCGCCCCGCGGTCCCTGGGTGAGAGCGGCTTCACCGCATCCGCTAAACGAAAGCGGTGAAATAGGTCGCGCGTCAGAAGAGCGTCTCGATCGTGGGCAGCGGGCCGACGATCGGGGCGAGGTAGTGGCGGAAAGCGTCGTCGATGTCGCAGCCGTCCTTGATGAGGGCGGGGTCCATGTGCTTGGTGAGGGCGGCGACTTCTTTGATCTCGATGCGGCGGTACTCGACGGTGTAGTCCTCGTCGGGGCCGGGGGTGGAGGTGCGGACGATGGCGATCGAGCCGGAGGGGTGCTCGCCGGTGAGGGCGTGGTGGACGGCCTGCCGGCCGGCTTCGCGGGCCTCGGCCTGGTCGGTGGGGGAGGCGCAGCCGACGAAGGAGCGTTGGAGGTAGCCGAAGGTGTCGGCGCGGACGCGGAGCTTCTGGTTGAGCTTGGCCCCGAGCTTGTCCTTGACGAGGGACGAGAGCAGGTCGCCCAGGGCGCCGGAGCCCGAGAGCTGGACGTTGCCGTGGGCGTCTTTTTCGACCTGATCCTGGAGCTTGACCATCATGGGGGTGCCGTCGGCGTCGTGGATGCCCTCGGAGACGGCGATGAGGCAGCGGCCGAGCCTGGTGTAGACGCGTTCGACGTCGGCGAGGAATTTCTCTTCGCTGAAAGAGGCTTCGGGGACGTAGACGAGGTGGGGCCCGTCGTCGGTGCCGGGGCGGCGGCCGAGGACGGAGGCGGCGGTGAGGAAGCCGGCGTGTCGGCCCATGACGACGTTGATCTTGATGCCGGGGAGCGCCGCGTTGTCGAGGTTGTCGCCCATGAAGGCCTGGGCGACGAACTTGGCGGCGGAGCCGAACCCGGGGGTGTGGTCGTTGACCATCAGGTCGTTGTCGATGGTCTTGGGCACGTGGTAGGCGGTGAGGTCGTAGCCCTGGTCCTGAGCCATCTCGGCGATGATGCGGCAGGTGTCGGAGGAGTCGTTGCCGCCGGCGTAGAAGAACAGGCGGACGTTCTGCTTGGCGAAGCTCTCGAAGATGCGTTTGCAGTAGTCGGCGTCGGGTTTGTCGCGGGACGAGCCGAGGCCCGAGGAGGGGGTGTCGGCGAGGCGGTCGAGGACGTCCTGAGGGGTGTCGGTGAGGTCGAGGTAGTCGTCCTTGACGATGCCCGAGACGGCGTGGTGGGCGCCGAGGACGCGGTCGACCTGGCCGTCCTTGGCGGCGGCCTGAAGGGCTTCGACGACGCCGACGAGGGACTGGTTGATGACGGCGGTGGGGCCGCCGGACTGGCCGACGACGGCATTTCCGGGGGTGCCGGGGGAGTTCGAGGGCATGGGCTTACTCCGGGGGTTCGGGTGCGGCGCGGCATTCTAATGAAAGTCGGTCGCGTCGCCACGGGCGTCAGCGAGGCGTGGCCTCGCGGCGACTCGAAAAAATGACAAAGGTCAGGCGATCTCTTCGAGGGCCTGCTCGGCGAGCCGGCGTTCGCCGTCGTCGAGGCGGTCGCGGACGTCGGTGAGCAGCTCGCGGGCGCGGTCGGGCTGGCGGAAGTAGCGGGCGTAGATGAGCCCGAGGATGAGCTGGACCTGGGGCTTCTGGTTGTAGTCGCGGTAGGTGCCGAGGAAGAGTTCGTAGGCGCGGGCGGCGGTGTCGTAGCGGCCGTCGGACATGAGCTGGTTGGCCAGGTCGAGCTGGAGCTGCTGGGCCATCACGGCGTCGGGGTGGTCTTGGAGGAGGCGGGCGTAGCGGTCGGCGGCGCGGGGCAGGTCGTGGTCGGCGGCGGCGGCGGAGACCTCGCTGCGCTTCTGCATCAGTTCGGTGTCTTCGGGGTCGAGGGGGTTGAGCGTCTGGGTCGCCGGCCCGCGTCGGATCGAGGCGGACTCGCCGCGGGCGGTGTCCTTGGCCGGGGCGTGGTCCCAGCCGGCTTTGCCCTGGGCGTCGAGCTTGCGGAACTGGGCACGGCGGCGCTTCTGCTCGATCAGCGACAGCATGTCGTAGGGCTCGCGCGGCAGCAGACGGGTCATGAGGAGCCCCATGCCGATGACGAAGCCGTAGAGGTAGCCGCCCAGGTGTGCGACGTAGGCGGTCTGCCCGTAGCCGGTGAACTGGAAGACGATGTCGAGTACGACGCGGAAGAGGATGAGCACCATCGACGAGACGACGAAGCTGCCGATGAAGACGATGATCCAGTAGGCGATGGTGACGTTGGAGAGCGGGAACAGGGCGAGGTAGGCGCCGGTGACGGCGGCGACCGAGCCGGAAGCGCCCAGGACGGGGCCGCCGCCGGTGAGCGTGTGGGCGAGCCCGGCGAGGACGCCGCCGGCGAGGTAGAAGCCGAGGTAGCCGGCCTTGCCCATCTGGTCCTCGACGGCGTTGCCGAAGACGTAGAGGAACAGCATGTTGAACAACAGGTGCGTCGGCAGGAGGATGCCGAAGAAGGGCGCGGGCTCGGGGCCCGAGTGGAGGAACTGGTAGGTGATGAACTGGTAGAGGCGGATGTCGGAGTCGGGCGGCCAAAGCCACAGCGCGACGCCGGGCGAGCGTTCGAAGATTTCTTCGAGGCTGAAGGCGCGTTCGCCGAGGATCCCGAACTCCTGGGTGGACTGCCAGGTGAAGGCGTAGACGGCGACGTTGAGGGCGATGAGGGTGTAGTTCACCCACGGGGTCCGCTTGAGCCGACGGTCGGTACGGATGGGGAAGAACATGGTCAGGGAGTCGGGGGGTTGTCCGAGGTCACGCCCGAGCCGTCGAGGGCGGTGTCGGGGTCGGCGTTCGGGTCGGGGTCGCCGCCGCCGAGGGTCATCAGCCCCACCCCCGCCGCCGCGACGACCAACGCCAGCAACGCGATCACCCACAGCCCCCACTTCGACCCGCCGGACACCCCGGACGCCCCGGCACCTCCGGGCTGGGGCGGCGTCGCCACCGGCTTGGTCGACCCGCCCGGCCCCACCAGCTTCGCCTCGGGCACCGCACCCAACGCGTCGCCTCCCGCCGCGGGCCGCGGCTCGGCCTGCATGATCTCGCTCAGGCCCGACAGCCCCGACACGCTGCTGCCGCCCAGGGTGTCTTCCGACGAGTCGGCTGTGTCCGTTTCCGTCAGCGACGGCTCGCTCGCGCCGCCGGTCGCCTTGCTGCCCCCCGCCTCAGCCGACACCCGCGATACGTGTGAGTCGCTCACCCGCCAGACGTGACCGCACGACGGGCAACGCGTCGCCGCGCCCACCCGCACAAACGAAAATCGACGCCCGGCCCGGCACGATGGACATGTCAGCTCAACCATCTAACATCGCACTTTAACAGCCACGCCCCCCCGCAGCATCCGCCCCCAACTCACCGACGGCCCATTGACTTTCCCCCCCGCCGCTTCCACCATACGCCCGATGCCCGAGTCCGCGCCGACGCTTGCCGATCAGTTCGACCTGCCCGATGCCTTGACCGTCGAAACCGGCCGCGGCGGGCTGCCCTGCCTCAAGATCGACACGCCCGACTGCCGAGCCCTGCAGTACTTCCACGGCGCGACCGTCACCAACTGGACCCCCGCCGACCACGCCCCGGTCCTGTTCACCTCGGACCGCGCGGTGTACGACGGCCAGAAGGCGATCCGCGGCGGCGTGCCGATCTGCTTCCCCTGGTTCGGCGGCCACCCCACCGACCCCGACGCCCCGTCCCACGGCCTGGTCCGCACCGCGCCCTGGCAGCTCCTCCAGACCGCCCGCGGCTCCGCCGGCGTCGAGGCCCGCTTCGTCCACCACCTCGACCAGCTCCGCGCCGACTACCGCGTCACCTTCGGCTCGACGCTACGCCTCGCCCTGACCGTCACCAACACCTCCGACTCCGACCAGACCTTCGAGAGCGCCCTGCACACCTACCTCGCCGTCGGCGACGCCGCCCGCGTCACCATCCACGGCCTCGAGCACGCCGACTACCTCGACCAGCTCACCGACACCATCCACCCCCAGGGCGATCAACCCATCGCCTTCACCGCCGAGACCGACCGCGTCTACCTCAACACCCAGGCCACCTGCGTCGTCGACGACCCGGTGCTCGAACGCAAGATCACCGTCGAGAAGCTCGGCTCGGGCAGCACCGTCGTCTGGAACCCCTGGACCGACAAGTCGGCCCGCCTCGGCGACTTCGGCGACCAGGAGTGGACCCGCATGTGCTGCGTCGAGTCGGCGAACATCGGCGACCAGGCCGTCACCGTCGCTCCCGGCGAACAGCACACCACGGCCGTGACGATCCGTGTCGAAACCCGGTAGCTTTCCCCCGGATCAAAAACGACGGCTCACGACGCTCCGCCGGGTTACGCTGCGTTGATGCTGGACTACCTGCGAGCGTTGCACGAGCGTGTCCTGCCCCTGCGGGACGGCGAGACCGCGGGCTATATCCCCGAGCTGGCGCGGGCGGACCCGGACCGCTTTGGGATCAGCGTCGTGACGACCGACGGGCGGTCCTTCGAGGTGGGCGACCACGACGCGGCGTTCTCGCTGCAGTCGATCAGCAAGCCGTTGGTGTACGGGTTGGCGCTGGAGTCGATCGACTCGTCGGAGTTGGAAGAACGGGTCGGGGTGGAGCCGACGGGCGACCCGTTCAACTCGATCGTGAAGCTGGACCGTTCGGGCCGGCCGCACAACCCGCTGATCAACCCCGGGGCGATCGCGGTGACGGACCTGATCGCGGCGGGCGACGCGGAGGCGGGGCGGGCACAGATCACGGCGATGCTTGGGCGTTACGCGGGCCGGCCGATCGCGTTCGACAAGGCGGTGTTCCGCAGCGAGCGGGAGACCGGCCACCGCAACCGGGCGATCGCGCACCTCCTGCGGCAGTTCGGGCGGTTCGACGGGCCGTTGGAGGACTCGCTGGACCTCTACTTCCGCCAGTGCGCCGCGCGGGTCACGGCCCACGACCTGGCGGTGGTCGGCGCGACGCTGGCGAACGCGGGGGCGAACCCGGTGACCGGAGCCCGGGCCCTGGGCGAGCGGCACGTCGGCCCGGTGCTGAGCCTGATGCTCTCGTGCGGCATGTACGACTACTCGGGGCAGTGGGCATACCGCGTGGGGCTGCCGGCCAAGAGCGGCGTGGGCGGGGGGATCTGTGTGGTCGTGCCGGGGCGGATGGGGATCGGCGTGTACAGCCCCCGGCTCGACGAGCGCGGCAACAGCGTGCGGGGCCTGGCCGCGGTCGAGGCGATGAGCCGGCACTACTGCCTGCACGTGTTCGGCCGGGACCGGTCGTGCGCGTCGCTGGGGGCGGCGCTCGGGTGACGCCGACAGCCGGGGTCACTGCCCCGCGGCGGAGCGCCAGGACGCGAGCTGCGCGGGGTCGAGCTGGACGTAGCGGCCGCCGTTGGCCCCGGTGGTGAAGGCGCGCAGGTCGTCGGAGGCGTCGCCGACCTGGACGATGTGGAGGGTGATCCGCCGGCCGTCGGGCCGGAGCTTGCGTTCGAGGGTGGTGAGGTAGCCGGCCCAGTTCGTCGAGCGTGAGGTGATGAAGACGATGTGGTCGGCGCCGGTGGCGACGGCGGCGTCGAGGCCGTTGCCCAGGCCGCGTGAGCCCTGCGCGGTGATCGGGTTGAGGAAGCGGTTGAGCGGGCTGATCTGGTTGGCGGCGGGGGTGAAGGGGTTGCGGTTGTAGGCGACGACCTGGCCGTCGCGGATGAGCACGAGGCTGGCGGTCTGGTTGTTGGCCGAGCGGGACAGCCCGGGGACGAGCGCGGCCTTGGCGTCGTCGAACCAGGCGCTCGAGCGGTCGACGGCGTCGAGGAGCACGGCGGTGTGGCCCGACGAGAGGGGCAGGCCCAGCGCGTTGGGCCGGAGCATCTGGAACGGGTTGGACGGATCCACCGTCGGGGCCGGGGCCGGCGGAGGCGTGGCGGCACGCGGGGTGGCGGGGG
>JBCBSA010000175.1:0-6108 GCA_039819425.1 Planctomycetota bacterium | reverse complement strand
TCGACTCGACGATCATGACGCGGGTGACGCTGCCGGCGGGGGGGATGCGGGTGGTGTATCTCGTGGTCGGGTGCTTGCGCAGCTTGCCCATGAACGTCTCGACCAGCCACGTGGCGGTGGGGTCCACGCGGTCGTCGTTGTTGCCGAAGGCGGGGTAGTCGCCCTGCACCCGGTAGTCCGTGACCAGCCCGGTCTCGTCGCGGACGACCTTGACGCCGGCGTGCTTGATGGCGGAGAGGGCGTCGGTGACGACGGAGAGGCCCGCGATGCCGAACGCCATCGTGCGCCTCGGCGCGTAGTCGTGCAACGCCATCTCGATGCGCTCGTAGGCGTACTTGTCGTGCATGTAGTGGATGCAGTTCATGGCGTTGACGTAGACGCGGGCCAGCCACTCCATCGCGTGGTCGTAGCGTTTCATCACCTCGTCGTAGTCGAGGGTGTCGCCTTCGATGGGCTCGAACGCGGGCATGACCTGGTCGCCGGTGAGCTCGTCGCGTCCGCCGTTGATCGCGTAAAGCAGGCACTTGGCCAGGTTCACGCGGGCCCCGAAGAACTGCATCTGCCGGCCGACCTCCATGCCGCTGACGCAGCAGGCGATCGCGCTGTCGTCGCCGCCCACGCCGCGGAGCGCGTCGTCGTTTTCGTACTGCACCGACGACGTGTCGATGCTGACCTTGGCGCAGAACTTCTTGAAGCCCTCGGGCAGGCCGGGCGACCAGAACACCGTCATGTTCGGCTCGGGCGCCGGCCCGAGGTTGTAGAGCGTCTGCAGGAAGCGGAACGAGTTCTTCGTCACCAGCGGCCGGCCGTCGGCGCCGACGCCGCCGACGGCTTCGGTCACCCACGTCGGGTCGCCCGAGAACAACGCGTCGTACTCCGGGGTCCGCAGGAAGCGCACGATCCGCAGCTTGATGACGAAGTCGTCGATGATCTCCTGGGCCCGGCTCTCGGTGAGCGTGCCCTCGTCGAGGTCACGCTGGATGAAGACGTCGAGGAACGTCGAGGTCCGCCCCAGCGACATCGCCGCGCCGTTCTGCTCCTTGACCGCGGCGAGGTAGGCGAAGTAGGTCCACTGCACCGCTTCCCGCGCATCGGTCGCGGGGGCGCCGAGGTCGAAGCCGTACGCCGCGCCCATCGCCTTGAGCTCGCCCAGCGCCTTGATCTGTTCGGCGAGTTCTTCGCGGTCGCGGATGACGTCTTCGGTGCTGTGTTGGTCGTTGAGCGTCGCCTTTTCCTGTTTCTTGACCTCGATCAGCCGGTCGACGCCGTAGAGGGCGACGCGGCGGTAGTCGCCGATGATCCGGCCGCGGCCGTAGGCGTCGGGCAGCCCGGTGACGAGGTGGGCGCTGCGGGCCTTGCGGATCTCGGGGGTGTAGACGTCGAAGACGCCGTCGTTGTGGGTCTTGCGGTGCTTGGTGAAGGTCTCGGCCGCGGCGGGGTCGGGCTCGTAGCCGTAGGCCTTGAGCGAGCCGACCACCATGCGCCAGCCGCCGTTGGGGAAGATCGCGCGCTTGAGCGGCGCGTCGGTCTGGAGCCCGACGATGATCTCGAGGTCGCGGTCGATGTACCCCGGCTCGTGGGCGGTGATCGACGAGGGGATCGGGCTCACGTCCAGCACGCCTTTTTCGCGTTCCTCCTTGAACAACTCAGAGAGCTTGTCCCAGACCGCGGCGGTGCGGGGCGTCGGCCCTTCGAGGAACGCGTCGCCGCCGGTGTACGGCCGGTAGTTGTGCTGGATGAAGTCGCGCACGTCGACGGCGTCCCGCCACGCCCCGTCGGCGAAGCCGCGGTGAGGGTCGAGCGGGGTCTGGGCGGGGGCCAGCGATGCGGGACGCGGGGGGGTGGCGGTACTCATGGGCGGCGCTCGGGTTGGGGGTGTAGCGAGTCGAAAAAGCGGGCTCTGCCGGATCATCGACGATCCGGGGGGAAAAGACGACAAAAAGGTCTATTTTTAAAAGATAACGTCGTCGGCCCGGAATACCAAGCAGAGAAAGGCGGAAAACCCCGACGTTTTCCGCAAAAAAATAAGACCAGGCCGATCCCCTTTGGCCGAAGCCCGGTCGCCGGGTGACCCCCAAAAAACGCGCGCACAACACAGCACGCGTCTCGCGCCAAAAACAGCGAGTCGCAGAAATTTTTTAGGCTCGGGTCCACGCGGGGCTTACGGCCGCACCGCCCGCGTCGACGCAAGAAATGTGCGCACCTCCGCGGCGGTCGGCCCCTCTATGTCGGCCGCCGTTTGCGGCGGGGCGCTGGACCTCGGCGAGGACCGTCCCGTCAACAGAACGGATGTGCCGGGTCGGTGGTCACGCGGCCCCCGGAACTTCCGGGGGTGCCCCCCAAACTTCCGGGGGTTGGGCGTCGGCGTTCGCGGGTGAGCAGCCTCGCCGTGCGACACTCCCGGTTCGAGTCCCCCGCGTCGCCGGTCGAGGGCGAACGGTCCGCGCCCCCGGAAGCTTTCCAAAGTCTTCCGGGGGCACCCCCGGGAGTCGTGCTTGCCGCGGCCCGATTCCGGGGGGGAGCCGCCGAGCCCGCTCTTTGGCAACCCGAAAGCGTAGGGTGGGGTGAGTCCTCGAACCCCACCACGGAATCGTCGCGATGGTGGGGTTCGCCAGGGCTCACCCCACCCTACGCGCTGAATGAAGGGTTTGGATGTTTATGCGGGACAGTGAGACGATCGGATAATCGTTAAGGTTGACACGACTGCTACAGGCCAGAAGACGACACGCGATTCAGAGCGGTTTTTCGTAGCGGACGCTGCCACGAATGACCTTTAGATTGGACGTTATGAACGTTTAACCCGTCGATCGATATCGCCTACCCGATCTGGAGCCCGTCATGAATCAGCAACCCTCCCCCGTCCCCGTCCCCGCCCCGCCCGCCGACGTCGCGCTGGGGCGACGCCTCAACGTGTTGATGTTGCAGCAGGCCGCCGCGATGAAGCAGCTCAGCAATTCGTTCGCCGCCTACGAAAAGCTGATCGAAAACGAGCCCTGGCTGACGCACGGCTACCGGGTCGCGTAAACGCGAACTTACGACCTTATTGCGCAAGGCAAGCCCGGCCGATGTACAGAGCTCACTTGTGATTGAAAGAGAATGCCGTTTTATCGATGCGTAACCACCGTGGTTCACGCCCAAATGTAGCGTGTTCCAGGTGACACAAAGCCCGCTTCTTGGCAACCCGAGGCTTCAAGAAAGTGTGGCTGGGGCGGCACGCCCCGGGGGATAATCTTCGATTCAGGCTTTTATTATTTGGCCGGGGCATTCTGCCCCAGCCACTCGCCGCTTCAGCGGGGAACCGCCGACCCCGCTCTTTGGCAACCCGAGGTTCAAACGTAGGGCCGGATTCATCCGGCCGGTTCGTCCGTCAACCGCCGCGGCCGGATGAATCCGGCCCTACCTGCTCGCCGCTTCCGCGGGGAACCGCCGACCCCGCTCTTTGGCAATCCGAGGTTCAAACGTAGGGCCGGATTCATCCGGCCGGTTCGTTCGTCAATCGCCGCGGCCGGATGAATTCGGCCCTACCTGCTACCTGCTGTTAGGACAGACTTTCGGAAATAATTAACCAAGCTACAACGATAACGAATACACACATTCCTATTGCGGGAAGAAGGCCAGCACATTTATTGAATTTTGATAATCCACGCCAAAACGTAATGGTTAAAACTAAAGACAATAACGCCGCAATAGATGCCGGAACTATACACAGCAACCACACGCCTAACGATGCGGCCCATTTCTCTGCGTCGGGTATATGTCTGAATTCAAAGGCGATCGGCAGATAGAAACTGAAGCCGAAACATACAGCCCACACAAGGGCACTGATGATGATTCCTTTGGAATTCATCACGACTTAGACGATCTCTAGGATCGCGGCGCCGAAGGTGAAGCCGCCGCCGAAGGCGCAGACGCCGACGATGTTGCCTTGTTGGAACTTGTCGGTGTTCTTGGCGAGGGCCAGGGGGATGGAGGAGCTGCTGGTGTTGCCGTGGTCGGCGATGACGTTGATGATCTTTTCTTTGGGGATCTTGAGGCGGACGCGGGCGGCTTCGAGGATGCGCTCGTTGGCTTGGTGGGGGACGAGCCAGTCGAGGTCTTCGAGGGGGGCGCCGGATTTTTCGAAGGCCTGGTTGGTCATCTTGGTCATGGCGCGGACGGCTTCGGTGAAGACTTTTTTGCCCTGCATGGTGATGTGGCCGCGGCCCTCGAAGCCGACGGTGATGGCGTGGGAGGGGTCGGCTTTGCCGGCGAGGACGGGTTGGGAGAGGAGCATCGAACCCGCAGGGATACCAGACGCTTCGCCCCCGGACGGAGGCTCAGCGTCGGCGTGAGAGCTGTCTGACGTGGAGTGAGAACTTCCGGGGGTGTGGCCGCGGGCGATGGTGGCGGTGGCGGCGTCGCCGAAGAGGATGGCGGTGCCGAAGTCGTCGGGGTTGACGACGCGGGAGAGGCATTCGGTGGTGACGACCAGGACGGCGGAGTCAGGGTTGTGCTGGATGGTGTTGTGGGCGGCGTCGAGGGCGTAGAGCCAGCCGGAGCAGGCGGCGTTGACGTCGTACACCATGGGCTCGGCTTCGCCGGAGGGGTCCAATGCGGCGAGGACCATGCAGGCCATGGAGGGGGTGTTGAGCGGGGGGGTGGTGGTGTGGCAGACGATGCCGGTGAGGTCGTCGATGGTGAGGCCCTCGGCGGCGAGGGCCTGTTTCGCGGCGTCGATGGCGAGGGACAGGGCGTTCTGGTTGTGGGTGCAGTAGGGGCGGGACTCGATGCCGGTGCGGCGGATGATGTCGTCGGAGGTGACGTCGGGGAAGCGGCGGACGAGGTCGGCGTTGGTGAGGCGGTCCCGGCCCTCGGCGTAGTGGACGGGGGAGAGGTAGACCTGGACGCGGCGGCCGCCGACCTGCACCGGGGCGACCCCCGGGATTTTTTCGCTGCGTGGCGTGGCGTCGGAAGAGGCTCGCGCATTCCGGGGGGTGATCGTGGGGGTGCCGCGGTCTTCGCGGGCGGGGCGTTTGACGATGGGGGCCGATAGCGGGTCGCCCTCGGAAGTGTCGTCAGCGCTGGCGGATTCGGGGATGAGTTGGAGTAGGGGGGTGCCGACGTCGACCTGGTCGCCTTCGGGGACGAGCAGGGCGTGGACGGTGCCGGCGTAGGGGGCGGAGTATTCGAAGATGGCTTTGTCGGCTTCGAGCTCGGCGAGGACTTGGCCGGTGGTGAAGGTGTCGCCGGGCTTGCATTGCCATTGGGCGACAGAGACGACCTGGTCGGTGGGGGCGGAGCCCTGGGCTTCGATGGTGTCGATGGCGGTGGCGTTGGTACTGGCCGCTGAAGCGGCCAGTCCGGGGTCGGGGGCGAAGGTGATGTCGAGGTCGAGGAGGTCGCAGGCGGCGGCGAGGGTGGAGCGGAAGGAGGGGAGGACCTCGAGTTGGTTGCGGTAGTTGCAGGGGGCGTAGACGTCGGGGCGGGTGATGCGCTTGACGCGGAGGGGGGCGGCGACGGCTTCGGTGACGCCGGCGATGACCTCGGCGCCGAAGCCGGCGGTGAGGTTGTCTTCGTGGACGACGAGGAGGCGGCCCGTGCGGGCGGCGGAGGCGGCGAGGCGGTCGCGGTCCCACGGGTCGATACTGCGGAGGTCCCAGAGGTCGACGGTCTTGTCGGTTTGTTTTTCGAGCTCGGCGGCGACGTCGCGGAGGAGCGGCATGGTGCTGCCCCAGCCGACGAGGGTGAGGTCGCCCCCGGAAGAGACGTTGTGGGCTTTGCCGAGAGGGATCAGGTGTTGATCGACGTCGGGGGAGGTGGCGAGGGCGCGGTCGTTGAGGGTGAGCTTGGGGTAGAGGAAGACGGTGGGGCGGCCGGACTCGAAGGCGGCGTTGAGCAGGCCCGCGGCGTCGCCGGCGGTGGAGGGCATGACGACGTCGACCCCCGGAATATGCGCGAGCAAACTCTCGTAGGTGTTGGCGTGGAAGGGGCCGAGGCCGGGGCGGTAGGCGCCGCAGGTGACCATGAGGATGACGGGACAGGAGAACTCGCCGCCGGAGCGCCAGTGGATGGAGCCGAGCTCGGAGATGATCTGGCTGATGCCGTTGGGGAGGAAGTCGGCGAACTGGA
>JBCBSA010000174.1:0-6126 GCA_039819425.1 Planctomycetota bacterium | reverse complement strand
CGTCGATCTCCAGCAAGGTCTGCGCCGCCGCCGCCCGCTCGGCCAGCCCGGCGCTGGGTCCGGTGAGTCGGCGATACGCGTCGGCCACCCCCGGCGGCAGCTCCTCGAACTCCACCAACACCGGCTCGTCTCCGATCTCCGGCGACTCGCAGCCGCTCCACACCCCCGCCCACGCCACCAAGGCCACCGCCAGCGCCCGCGTCCAGCCGAGAGGGCTCGATCTGATCCGAATAATCATCGTGTTGGGCGGCGCGTCGCGGGGAAACATGGCCGAATCGGGGACTGCGTGACGAAATACGCCCTAGGTGGAGCTAGACTTATCGTATTCTTGAGGCGTCCGCCATGAGCGAATGGAACGAAGCCGACCACCACGCCGAACGCGCCCAGCAATTTTATCGGGCCGGGGAGTGGGAGCGTGCGCTCGAAGCGCTGCGTGAGGCGCTCGACCGCCGGCCCGACGAGGGCGAATGGCTGTTCGGCCTGGGCCTGACGCTCGACGCCCTCCATCGTTACGAAGAGGCGGCCGAGGCGTTCGAGAAAGCGCTGCAGCACCGCGGCGAAGACGTACCGGGCCTGTTGCACCTGGGCATCGACCTCCTGCGTGCCGGCAAGCTGAGCCAAGCCGTGGATGTGCTCGATCGGGTCAACCGCCTGGACGCCGGGGTCGAGTTGGGCTACGTCCACCGCGTCCTGGCGTACTGCCTGCTGGACGACCACGAGCAGGCCGAGGTGATGTTCTACCTGGCGCGTCAGGTCGCCGAGCACCACCCCGACGACAGCGACCCCGCGGCGCAGGCGATGGCCTACGACCACCTGGCCCAGTCGCTGCTGCTGCGCGGGGAGCACGAGCGGGCGGTGTGGTGCTGGGGCGAGGCGCTGCGGCTCGACGCCGACCACCCCGACGCCCACCGCAGCCTGGCGATGATCCACGAACGCCTGGGCCAGACCAACCGGGCCCTGCAACACCTCAAGCAACAGCTCCGTAGCCAGCCCGACGACCTCGACTCGCTGCTCGACATGGGCGAGTTGCAGCTGCGTCACGGCGGGTGGGCCGAGGCGGGCAACTGCTTCCGCCGGGCGCTCGAGTTGGACGGCACGCTGGCGTTCGCGCACCAGCGGTTGGGCGACCTGTCGCTCAAGGCCGGGCACCTCACCGCCGCGGCCGACCGCTACGACCGCGCCCGTCAACTCGACCCCGGTCTCCCGGGCGTCCACCTCGGCCTGGCCCACGCCGCCCGCGAACAAGGCCGCGACGACGAAGCGACCCACTGGCTGACCGAAGAACTCGAGCGGGAGGGCCAGACTGCCGAGCAGGTGCTGGAGCTGGCTTCGATGCTGGTCGAGCTGGGCATGAACCACGAGGCGGTTCGGCTGCTCAACCCGCTGCTGTCCGGGGCCGACGACCTGCTCATGGGCGACAACGAGCGGTACGCCACGGCGCTGCTCTGTCGCGGCGTGGCGCTCGTCGCCGACGGCGACCTCGACGAGGGCATCCGGGACTGCGAGCGTTGCCTGCGGTTGCTGCCCGACCACCCCACCGCCCTCCTGCAGATCGCCGCGGCCACCTACTCGGCCGGCGACCTCGAAGCCGCCGAGCACTGGGTCCGCGAGGGCCTCGCCGCCGAATCGGCGGACCCCGAGCTGCGCCGCCTGCGCCGCCGGCTGCGGGCCGCGCGATTTGTCGGCTGGTTACGCCGCCGCGCCCGGCCGAGCTAATCACACTTCCGGGAGCGCTCACGGGGGCGCTTCCGGGGGCGGAGGGGATCTATTACGATCCCCCGCATGATCGACCTCAAAGACCTGCGGGAGCACCCCGACAAATACCGCCGCGGGGCCGCCGACAAGCAGAGCCCGGTGGACATCGACACGCTGCTTCAAGCCGACGCCGAGCTGCGGTCGTTACAAACTCAATCCCAACAGCTCGCCGCCGAGAAGAACGCGATCGGTAAGGAGATCGGGCAGGTCGCCGGCCGCCTGAAAAGAGCCGAGGGCGACGGCCGCGCCGCCCTCCAAGCGAGGATGCAAGAGCTCCAGTCCCGACCCAACCAGATCAAGGCCCAGGAAGCCGAACTCGCCGAACGCCTCACTGCACTCGAAGTCGAACGCGACGCGTTGTGGCTCGCCCTCCCCCAACCCGCCGACCCCGACGTGCCCGTCGGGAAATCCGCCGACGACAACGTCGAACTGCGTCGCTGGTCGCCCGATCACTTCGACCCCGCCCGGCCGTTCGCCGAGCAGAAAGGCTTCGAGCCCAAGTCCCACGTCGAACTCATCGACAGCCTCGGCCTCGTCGACTTCGAGCGCGGCGTCAAAGTCTCCGGCTCCCGAAGCTACGTCCTCGTCGGCGACGGCATGCGCCTCCATCAGGCCGTGCTCCGCTACGCCTTCGACCAGATGGTCGATCGCCACGGCTTCACCCCCCTCTCCGCCTCCTGCCTCGTCCGCCACCACACCCTCGTCGGCACCGGCTTCTTCCCCCACGGCCGCGACCAGGTCTACGACATCGCCAACCCGACTACGGCCGCCGACAGCGGCGAAGGCCTCGCCCTGACGGGCACGGGAGAGGTCGGCCTCATGGCCTACCACGCCGACGAGATCCTCCCCCCGGAAGAACTCCCCAAAAAGTACGTCACCGTCTCGACCTGCTTCCGCCGCGAAGCCGGCGCCGCCGGCAAGGACACCGCCGGCCTCTACCGCATCCACCAGTTCGACAAGGTCGAGCAGGTCGTCATCTGCAAAGCCGACGAACAGGCCAGCCGCGACTGGCACCAAAAAATGATCGGCTACGTCGAGCACTTCCTCCAGAGCCTCGGCCTCCCCTACCGCCTGCTCCAGTGCTGCACCGGCGACCTCGGCCCCAAAAACGCCGACATGATCGACCTCGAATGTTGGATGCCGTCGCGAGCGGGGGGAAAGACCTGTGAAGAACCGGAAGGCACAAATGGATGGGGCGAAACCCACTCTGCTTCTCGGCTGTACGACTACCAAGCCCGTCGCCTCAACCTCCGCACCCGCGACACCACGGACCCCAAAGGCAAGCGGACGGTCTTCTGCCACTCCCTCAACAACACCGTCGCCGCCAGCCCCCGCCTGCTGATCCCCATCCTTGAGCTCTACCAAAACGCCGACGGCAGCGTCACCGTCCCCGACGTCCTGCGGCCCTACATGAACGGACAAGAACAGATCACCCCGCGTTGACCCTCGTAGCTGCGTTGCGTCGCAGCGATGAATTCACCCCCGCCGCGTCGGATTCAGCACCACGTTGTCGTGCCCCGGCACCACCACGTCGGCAATCTCCAGCACCTCCAGCAAACTCTCCTGCGCGGCCTCGATGTCGAACGCCCCGCGCAGCACCTGCCCGCGCTCGAGGTGTTCTTTCGTCGCGGCCGCGTCCCCCGCGATCACCGTCGTGCTCGTCGCGTGAGCCAACAACAGCCCGCAGTTCCCCGGCGAAAATCCCGGCAGCGGAAACAGATCCACCTGCGGCGCTAGCTTGTCCGGCGCCGCTTTGCACCGCTTGAGCAGCGCCACCTCCGCCTCCAGGATCCGCCGCACCGCGTGGTCCTCCTGCTCGTCCACCCGGGCCAACAGCGACCGCCCGACCCGCTCCCGCTCGTTCTCCGCGATCCACCACGTCGCCGCCCCGAACGCTTCCAACCCGGCCCGGTGCGCCGGCCGGAAGTTCGTCAGGAACACGTCCGTCACGTCCTCGGGCCGCAGCCCCGCCCGCTCCGCCAGCCGGGCCGTCACCACCTGCCCCGGGAGCCCCGGATCGACCAGGATCACCCGTTCCCCCGACCGCACCAGCGTCGTCGTCGCGTGCGGCGTCCGCGCCGACTGCGTCGGCCCCCAGTGCTCGTGGGTGCTCAGCGTCCCGATACTGATAATCCGGTATTCGAGTTCCATAAGTCTCGCTGATCACGAACACGATCCAATACCCAAGTGCGGTATGCCTTTCGGGGTGTCGGGGCGGAGCCCTGGCCGACCGCCACAACCAATGCTCATTCCTTGAAATGATCCACGTGCGCCCACGGCAGCGTCCCCCCGAACCGCTCCTTCTTCTGTTTCAGCCGCTCCAGCACCACCGCCGGCAACAGCGCGTGCAGCCGATCGATGTCGCCCGCCGACGCGATCTGTTTGATGAGGGTTGAGCTGGTAAACGCCGTGCTCTCGCCGGTCATGATGAAGACCGTCTCGATGTCGGCGATCGCCCGATTAGTCAACGCCAATTGAAACTCGAAGTTCAGGTCGGTCACGTTGCGGATCCCTCGCAGGATCGCCGTCGCCCCCAGCGACCGCCCGAAGTCCACCGTCAACCCCGTGAACGACCGCACCTCCACGTGGTCGTCGCACTCGGCCCGCACGATCTCCTCGATCATCTCGACCCGCTCGTCGGTCGGGAAGATCTCCCGCTTGGCCGGGTTGTGCCCGATCGCCACGACCAGCCGGTCGAACAGCTTCTGCCCCCGCCGGATCACGTCGAGGTGGCCGTTGGTCAGCGGGTCGAACGTCCCGGGGAACAGGCCGACCTTGGCGGGTTGTGGACGGTAATTGGCCATCGGCGGGAGTATACCGGCCCACGCCTCCGGAACTCCGGGCCTCGCCTGGTCGCCCAGCCCCGTCACCCGACGCGACCCCTACACCCGGCCCCCGGAACCCCGGGGAGACGGATTGTTGTCATCCCGAGCTGGCCGTCCCGCAGATCGAATCGGATGCTGTGAACGGTTCGCCAACGCGGGCCGGGCCCGTGCGGCCGACCAACTCTCTCCCGCCCTGGATCGGGTCTCGTGCCGGACGCCTCCCCGGCCGAGGCCTTTTTTTGTGATCCATTTCTCCGCGCCGTGATCGGCTTTCCGCGCGGTAGCTCGGAACTCGGGCAAGCGAGCGATCAATAATGGATCATGCGTCCGTCCGTGCCGAGGGCGGCCTCGTGGACGGCTTCGGACATCGTGGGGTGGGCGTGGATGGTGTTGATGACCTCCTCGGCGGTGGCCTCGAGGCGGCGAGCCAGGCCCATCTCGGCGATCATCTCGGTGACGCCCTCGCCGATCATGTGGGCGCCGAGGATCTCGCCGTGGGGCTTGGCGGTGATGAGCTTGACGAAGCCGGCGGTCTCGCCGAGGGCCTGGGCCTTGCCCGAGGCGACGAAGGGGAAGTTGCCGACGGCGTAGTCGAGGCCCTCGTCTTTGCAACGCTCTTCGGTGTAGCCGATGGAGGCGACCTGGGGGTTGCAGTAGGTACAGCCGGGGATGGACTCGTAGTCGATGTCGGGCAGCTCGTGGCCGTACATGCGCTCGACGGCGGCGATGGCTTCCTCGGAGGCGACGTGCGCCAGCCACGGCGGGCCGATGACGTCGCCCACGGCGTAGATGCCAGGAACCGAGGTTTGGTAATCCGCGCCGGGTTTCTTGTAGTCGACTTTGATGTGGCCCTTGACGATCTCGACGCCGAGCTGCTCGTCGAACAGGCCGTCGAACCGGCCGCGCACGCCGATGGCGACGAGGACCTTGTCGGCCTCGATCTCCCGGGTCTTGGCCTCGTTATCGACCTTGGCGATGACCGCCTTGATGCCGGTGTCGGTGGTCTCGATGGACTTGGTGACGTGGCCGGTGAGGATCTCGACACCCTGATTCTTGAACGCCTTCTCGGCGGCCTTGGACACGTCGCGGTCCTCGACGGGCAGCACGCGGTCGAGCATCTCGACGACGGTGACCTGGGTCCCGAAGGCGTTGTAGAAGTAGGCGAACTCCATGCCGATGGCCCCGCTGCCGACGACCAGCAGGGAGCCGGGCCGTTCGGGCAAGGTCATCGCCTCCTTGGACGAGATGACACGCTCGCCGTCGAACGGGGCCCCGGGGAGCGGCCGGGGCGCGGCACCGGTGGCGATCAGGAGCTTATCGGCGGTGAGGGTCTGCTTGGGCTTGGACGCGAAGCGCACGTCGGCGGGCATATCCTGGTCGACGGCCGGGCGTTTGGGGTCTAGCGAGGTCTCGACCTCGGCGTGGTCGTAGACCTCGACGGTGCCCGCTTTGGGGATGAAGGCGTGGCCGTCGAAGTGGGTGATCTTATTTTTCTTGAAGAGGAACCCGACGCCCTTGTTGAGGTTGCCCGCGACGTTGCGGGACC
>JBCBSA010000173.1:0-6161 GCA_039819425.1 Planctomycetota bacterium | reverse complement strand
TGGGAGCAGACCATCTGGCCCAGCATCCTCGCCCAGGACCCGGACCTGTTCCTGTTCATCGGCGACAACGTCTACGTCGATATCCCCGACATCCCCACCAAGCCCGAAGACTTTCGGGAAAAGTACGACCAGCTCGCCGCCCAGCCGGGCTGGCAGAAGCTCAGCGCCGCGGTCCCCGTGCTCGCGACGTGGGACGACCACGACTACGGGCTCAACGACGCGGGCAAGGAGTTTGAGCTCAAGGACGTCGCCCAGCAAGCGTTTGCCGAGTTCTTCGATTTCCCCGAAGACGCGCCCATCCGTTCGCAGCAAGGGGTCTACCACGCCCGGACCTTCGGCCCCGAGGGCCGGCGGGTGCAGGTGATCCTGCTCGACACCCGCTACCACCGCGATCCGCTGACGCGCAACCCCGCCGGCCGGGTCAACGGGCTCGGGCCGTACCTGCCCAACGACTACGGCGAGGGCACGATGCTGGGCGAGGCGCAGTGGGCGTGGCTGAAGAAACAGCTGCGTCAGCCCGCCGACCTGCGGATCATCGCCAGCAGCATCCAGGTCGTCGCCGACGAGCACGGCTGGGAGACCTGGGGCAACATGCCCCACGAACGCGACCGGCTCTACCGCCTGATCGCGGAGACCGGGGCCGACGGCGTCGTCGTCGTCAGCGGCGACCGCCACCTCGTGGAGTTGTCGATGGACGACGAACGCAACGTGCCGTACCCGATCTGGGACGCGACCTCGTCGTCGGTGAACTGGCGGCCCGGCCGGGTCAACGACCCCAACCGTTTCCGTATCGGTGAGGTGTTCCGCGAGCCGAACTTCGGCATCGTCCGCGTCGATTGGTCGGCCCAACCGGTCACGGTCACGTTCGAGGGCCGGGACCACGACGGCGAGGTGTTGGTGCGGGGGGCGACCACGCTGGACGAATTGCGCAACCGTTAGAGCGCACCCACCTCATGTTTAGCGGGTGCGGCGCAGCCGCCCTTTTCGGGGGGCGACAGACCGCGGGACGCTGCGCGTCACCCGCTAAACACAGAAATAGGTGCGATGTCGCACCGATTCAAAGGGCATCACAACAACTTGGCGATCACGCTGTCGGCCACGAACAGGCCACGACGGGTTAGACGCAATCGAGAAGCGGTGCGCTCGAGCATGCCGATCTCGATAAGTTCGGCGACGGCTTCACGCCGTGGCGCGTCGGGCTCGACGTGGGTTTCGATCCAGTCGAGGTCGAGGCCCTCGGCTAAACGTAGTCCAAGCATCAGGCGTTCGCCGACTGCGTCTCGTGCCGAAAGTTGCTCGTGGTCCTCGATCGGCGGATCGGGGGCGTGGGCGAGGTAGGCGGCGAGGTTGGGGGCGTTGCGCCAGCGGTGGCCGGCGAGGTGGGACGCGGCGGCGGGGCCGACTCCGAGCCAGTCGCGGTTCTGCCAGTAGGCGAGGTTGTGGACGCAGCGGGACTCGGACCCCCGCGCCCAGTTTGAGACCTCGTACTGCTCGAAGTCGGCGTCGGCCAGGCGCTCGAGGACCCGGGCGTACATCGCGCGCTGGGTGTCTTCGTCGATCGGCGTGACCTTGCCGACGCGCAGCCGGGCGGTGAGGGCGGTGTGGGGCTCGTAGGTCAGGCCGTAGGTCGATAGGTGCGTGGGCCCGAGTTCGACCAGGCGGTCCAGGTCGTCGTCGAGCATCGCCAGGGTCTGGCCGGGCACGGCGAAGATCAGGTCCAGCGACAGGTTGTCGATCCCCGCGTCCCGGCAGGCGTCGACCGCCCGGCCGACGTTGTCGGGGTCGTGCCACCGTTCGAGCGCCGCCAGCGATTCACGCTGGAACGACTGGGCCCCGATCGACACGCGGTTGACCCCGCCATCGGCGAGGCGACGCATCAGCTCGGGCGTGACGGTTTCGGGGTTGGCCTCGACGGTGAACTCAGCGACCCCTCGCATGACGCCCAGGCCGTGCAGGGCCGCGAGCAGCCGGTCCCAGAGTTCGGGCCGCAGGAACGTCGGCGTGCCGCCGCCGGCGAAGACCGTCGTCGGCCGCAGCGTGACGCGGTCCGCCCAGGCGGTGAGTTCGGCGACCAACGCCTCGGTGAACGCGTCCTGGTGATCGGTTCCGCCCCGCTCGACAACGCTATAGAAATCGCAGTAGTGGCACTTGTGGAAGCAAAAAGGCAGGTGCAGATACAGCGCCTCGGCCCGAACCTCGGGGCCGCGCGGCCGCGGGTCGTTGACGGGCGTGTCGGCGTCGGCCGGATGAAAGTCCGTTAAATGCCGGGCTCGGGCGGATGCCGAGATGGCTTGAAGGCGGGGTTGCACGGGGATACACTAGCTCAAGTCTGGTTCACATTTGGTGTGGGATTTTTTGAGGTACTGGGAGCGACATGGAAGCCGCGTTGGTCATGTTCAAGGCAGATGGCCACCGCCGGGAATTTCCGTTGCGTCAAGGGCCCATGGTCATCGGCCGCAAAAACAGTTGCGAGCTGAGGATCCCCCTGTCGAGCGTCTCTCGGCAGCACTGCGAAGTGACGTTCGACGGCGACACGGTCCGGCTCCGCGACCTGGGCTCGAGCAACGGCACGTACCACAACTCGATCCGGGTTCAGGAGGCCGAGCTCGCCGCGGGGGACGAGGTGGTCGTCGGGCCGGTGGTGTTCACGCTGGTGATCGACGGGGTGCCCAGCGACATCAAGCCCGTGCGGACGATCGTGGGCTCGTCGGACTCGCACAGCTCGGGGGCCACGCTGACGTCGGACGCCGGCCCGGTCGCGTTGACCGACGACGAGGTCGTCGCGTCGATGTCGGACGGTGGGCCGTCGGACGAGCCCATCGAAGCGTCCACGATGGACATGGACGCCGACCCGTTCGAGCAGCTCGAGGCGATGGCCAGCCAAGAGAAGGGGGCTTCTACGGGGGAAGGCAGCTCAGGGGCTGGAAACCTCGGGGGCGTCAATTCCGGGGGGACGACGCCCGCGGACAGCAGCGTGATCGAGTTCGACTTCGATGATCTCGACAAAGACTGAGCCGCGGGCTTGGTTCTGAAAACACCCGTCAAGCCATCGAGCCCGGCCACAAGCTGACGCGGGGCTCGTCACTTTTTGGCGGCCGTGGCGTCGCCGGCGTCGGCGGTCGCTTCGGCCGCGGGGGCCCCGGGCTTGGGCTGGGGCACCTGGATACGCATCCCGCAGCTGCGGCAGCGCACGGTCTTGCCACGGGCGCTCACCGGAACCGACAGGATCGTTCGGCACTTCAGATTCGGACACAAAAGCCGGACGGTGCTGGGTGACATCAACTGGGCCTCACGGGGACAAACCGCCTCTGTTTAATATCGAACCGCCGGGGGCCCGACTTGAACACGGACGGGGCCCGTGGCTACTCCGGATCAGACCTCGTCGCCTCGCTGATCGGCACCAAGTCCACCACCACCGGCAGGTGGTCCGAGGCGGCCGAGTCGTTTTTATTCAGACCCAGCGCCCGCAACGTCTCGCCGGGCAGGACGGTGGTGTCAACGACGAAAGCCTGGGCGGGGGCGAACGCGGCGTCGGGGTAGCTGATGTAGTCCAGCCGGCGTTTGCTGCCGCTGCGGCCGTGGGTGTAGAGCAGGCCGGGCCGGCCCAGAACCTCGGCGTCGGCCAGGGTCAACGCGCTGTCGTCGGTGTCGAGCCCGGCGACCGCGCGATCCACCACGTCGAACGTGCCGTTGAGGTTGAAGTCGCCGCCGTAGACCACGAACGCCGCGCCGTGCGACTCACGCATCGACGCCATCGCGCGCTGGATCGCCGCGCTCTCTTCGAGCCGGCGTTGGTCTTCGGCCGCGCCGAGGCGACCCCCGGCCTTGTGGTGGACCGTGGCAAACACCGCCGGGCCGTAAGCCGTCTCGATCACCGCCCCGGCGAAGCGGATCGGGAACGTCCACCGCGTCCGGCTGCGGGCGTCGAGGTCCGCCGGACCCGCCGCGAGCAGCGGCAGCCGGCTCGCCACCGCCACCCCGGACCCGCGGCTGCCCGAGTTGCTCGTCGTCACCGCGGCCCAGTCGCCCGGCCCGCCGTAACGCTCGAACCACTCGGCGACCGACTCGCCGGTGTAGGGCTCGTTCGACCACTCCTGCAACAAGTACACGTCCGCGTCGATCGCCTTGGCCAGGCGGGAAAAACGCTGGGGCCGCTCGAGCTGGCTGCCCCACAGCGTGTTCCAGCTCACGACCCGGATCGCCCCCTCGGGCTTCTCCGGCAGGGTCGCCTCGTCCGCCGGCGTCGGGCCGTCGAGCGTCGCCGCCGGGGCGTCGGCCGTGTACACGCCGATCGGCGTGGTGCTCTCCGAGTCGTGGTCCTGTAGCCACACCATCGCCCGCATGGGCCCGGCGTCGTGCAGCCCGATTGCCTGTAGCCGCCACTCGCCGCGGTCGAATCGCAGCTCGAACCGGCGCGACGCGTGCGTCGGGGCGGTGTGCAGCCCCAGGTCGCCGACGTCCACCTGCGAGCCGCGGCCGCGGCGGTTATACGCCGTGACCCGCACCGCGGGGGTCCGCCGATCGGCCTCGTCGCGGGTCGGGTTCAACTCGATCCACAGGTCCGCGCCTTCGATCCCACGCTCCGATCGCCCCGACTGCGCCTCGCCGTCGGTGTCCAGCGCGACCACCACCGTCTGGCCGTGCCGCAGGAGCGTCCGTTCGTCGGGCGTCTCGAACCGCAGGGTTACGTGGTGCTCGTCGACGACAAACCGCGTGTCGTCGTCGGCCCAGTCGTCCCAGCGGCCGTCGATGAGCCGGACGCCGTCGCCTGGGGCCTGGGCTCCAGCCGGGGTGGCGGTAAGCGGCAAGACCAACAAACAAGCGGCGGTAGTCAGGATCGCCAAACTCGGGGTGCGGTTCATCGTGGGTTCCGTGTGGTTGGGGGTTCGGGGCTGTTCGGGCCGGGCGAGGCCATGGTAGCGCCGCTTCTCCGGGCGGCCGACCGATAATCGTCTGCCCCGGCGGATTGACCAACTTCTAACACGCCTCTGGGTCAGCGCCGGCGGCCTTAAGCCGACCCGCCGGACCGCCGATGCCAATGGGGTGGCTCGCGTCTGTGTCGTGGCGGGCCCGATCCCTCGCGTGCCGCGCGGGGCGAGCCGGAGAAGGACCCCGCCGCCGATGGCCAAAGCCACCCGAGTGAAAACCGATCTTGAGGTTTACCTCAAGCAGATCGACGAGTCGCCGCTGCTGACCGCGGACGAGGAGAAAGCCCTCGCCCGCAAGATCATCAACGAGGGCTGCATGGCCTCGCGCGAGCACATGATCCGCTCGAACCTCCGCCTCGTGGTCGCGATGGCCAAGCGCTACATGAACCGCGGCCTGCCGCTGCAGGACCTCATCGAAGAGGGCAACGTCGGCCTGATGAAGGCCGTCGAGGGCTTCAACCCCGATATGGGCGCCCGGTTCTCGACCTACGGCTGCTGGTGGATCAAGCAGGCCATCAAGCGGGCGCTCATCAACGCCGTCCAGCCGATCCACATCCCCGCCTACATGGTCGAGCTGATCGCCAAGTGGAAGAAGGCGTCGCGCGACCTCGAAGAACAGCTCGGCCGCCAGCCCACGGTCCAGGAGCTGGCCGAGGAGATGGACCTGCCCGCCAAGAAGGTCCGCATCATCCGCAAGGCGGTCAAGGCCACCCAACGCCCCGTCCAGCCCGGCACCGGCGAAGAGGGCGAGGGCCCGTCGCTCGCCGAGGTCGTCCGCGACGACCGCAACCTCCGCCCCGACGAGCAGGTCCTGCTCGAGGACGACCTCCAGACCATCGGCCTGCTCCTCGACGCCATCGACCAGCGCGAGGCCACCATCCTCCGCCTCCGCTTCGGCCTCGACGGCAACGAGCCGCTCACCCTCAAAGAGATCGGCACCCACGTCGGCCTCACCCGCGAACGCGTCCGTCAGATCGAGATCGAGGCCCTCAAAAAGCTGAACCAGCGCCTCGACTCGGACCGCCCCCTCGCCGCCGTGCGGGCCAAGCAGGAAGCCGCCGCCCGCAAGTCGGCCTAAATCTCTGTTCGGTTACGCACCAATCCACACGTTTAGCGGGTGACGCGCAGCGTCCCGCGGTCCTAGTCGTCCTTCCCCGGCCGCCCCTCGCCCGCCATCAGCCCGCCGCTGTTGGCCTCCTGCAGGATCAGCCCGATCGCCGCCGGCACGAACAC
>JBCBSA010000172.1:0-6202 GCA_039819425.1 Planctomycetota bacterium | reverse complement strand
GAAGTACCCGTTGGGTCAAGGGTTCTGGGAGCTGACCCTGCCCGACGACCCGCTCGCCCCGGTGGCGGCGGTGCATCACGTCCCCGTCCGCCCCACCGGCACAGACGGACTCACCGTCGCGGCCGCTTCCCGCCGGGCCGCGTGGGAAGCTCGCCCTTCCATATAATCAGGTCCATACTTGGCGGCTCGGACTCTTAAGGAACCTCGCCTATGTGCGGCATCGTGGCCTACGTCGGAAACCAGCAGGCCGCCCCGCTCCTGATCGAGGGGCTCAAGCGCCTGGAGTACCGCGGCTACGACTCGGCCGGCCTCGCCGTCACCACCCCCAGCGGCGTCGCCACCTCCCGCAGCGTCGGCCGGGTCAGCGTCCTGCAACAACAAGTCGTAGCCGACCCGGACCAATTCCGCGGCACCCTCGGCATCGCCCACACCCGATGGGCCACCCACGGCCCCCCCTCCGAGCCCAACGCCCACCCCCACACCGGCCACACTAAGACCAGCCACACCGTCAGCCTCGTCCACAACGGCATCATCGAGAACTACCGCGCCCTCCGCCAATACCTCGAAGGCAAGGGCCACGCCTTCACCTCCGAGACCGACACCGAAGTCCTCGCCAAACTCATCGCCGAGCTGTATTCCCCCCCCCCCGGAAACGGGCAACACAGCGGCGCGGCGTTGGAAAGCGCCGTCCAGAAAGCGTTGCGTGAGGTGACCGGTGCCTACGCCATCGCCGTCACCTGCGACCGCGAGCCGCACACCCTCGTCGTCGCCCGCAAGGGCAGCCCCCTGATGATCGGCATCGCCAGCGATGCTTACGTCGTCGCCTCGGACCCCTCCGCCATCGTCGCCCACACCACCCAGGCCATCACCCTCGACGACTACCAGGTCGCCCGCCTCTGCGCCGGGCCCGTCGACGGCTGGGGCAAAGCCGCCGGCATCGACATCGCCGGGGCGAAAAACACGGGCCAGGAGTGGGCCGTCGATTTCCGCACCACCACGATCGACAACCAGGTCGTCACCCAAGAGGTCTCCGAACTCGAAATCGACCTCCAGGAGATCGAGCTCGGCGGCTACGAGCACTTCATGCTCAAGGAGATCATGGAGCAGCCCGACGCGATCCGCACTTGCCTCCGCGGGCGGATCGACACCCGCGAAGGCCGGATCGTCCTCGGCGGATTGGCCAACCTCTCCCGCGAATTGGTCCGCGCCAAACGTGTCATCCTCACCGCCCAGGGCACCGCCTACCACGCCGGGCTCATCGGCGAATACCTCTTCGAGGACCTGGCCAAGCTCCCCTCCGTCGCCCATTACGCCAGCGAGTTCCGCTACCGCAACCCCATCATCGAAGACGGCAGCGTCGTCGTCGCCATCAGCCAGTCCGGCGAGACCGCCGACACCCTCGCCGCCCTCCACGAAGCCAAGGACCGCGGCGCTCTCGCCCTGGGTGCCGTCAACGTCGTCGGCTCGACCATGTCCCGCGAGACCGACGCCGGGGTCTACCTCCGCGTCGGCCCCGAGATCGGCGTCGCCTCGACCAAAGCCTTCGTCGGCCAGGTCGCCGTGCTCACCATGATGGCCCTCTACGTCGGCCGCCGACGCTACCTCGCCCCCGACGTCGTCGCCGACTACCTGACGCAGCTCGAAGCGATCCCCGACCACATCGCCACTATCGTCCAGCAGTCCGTCCTCATCCGCGACGCCGTCGAAAAAGTCGTCGACCGCGACAACTGGCTGTTCCTCGGCCGCGGCTACTCCTACCCCGTCGCCCTCGAGGGCGCCCTGAAACTCAAAGAGATCAGCTACATCCACGCCGAGGGCATGCCCGCCGCCGAGATGAAGCACGGCCCCATCGCCCTGATCGACGACGGCATGCCCGTCGTCTTCGTCGCCACCCGCGGCAGCCAGTACGACAAGGTCATCTCCAACATCGAAGAGGTCAAGGCCCGCGGCGGCCGCGTCCTCGCCGTGGCCACCGAGGGCGACACGCAGATCGAGAAGTACGCCGACTTCGTCTTCCGCGTCCCCCACGTCGCCGAGGCGCTCCAGCCGATGCTCAACGTCGTGCCGCTGCAGCTGCTCGCCTACCACGCCGCTGTCCTCCGCGGCCACGACGTGGACAAGCCCCGCAACCTCGCCAAGTCGGTCACGGTCGAATAGAGTTTCCGTTGCGTCGCACCGATTCATGCGACCGCCCCGCCGCCACGTTAGCTCAGTTGGTAGAGCAGCGGTTTTGTAAACCGCAGGTCGTCGGTTCGAGCCCGACACGTGGCTTTGCAGAGACCCGGTTTAGCTCGGGATGCACGGCTCACCTCGCCGCGATGCGATCGAGTTCCAAGTCGAGCTCGCCGCGCCACGGCGGGCCGTGGCCGGTGAGGACGGTGACCTCGCCCAACCCACGCAGGCGGCTCAGCGAATCCCGGGCGGTGTCGACCGCGGCGTTGAGGGCGTCGAAGGCCAGCCGCGGCGGGGTCGTCTCGCCGGTCAACAGGTCCAGCGTCAGCAGCGTGTCGCCGCAGACGACCGCCCGGCGGTCGGGCAAGTGGAACGAGACCTGGCCGGGGGTGTGGCCGGGCGTGTGGATCACGGTCGGTCGGCCCGGCACGTCGAGGGTCTGGCCGTCGTCGAATGTTCGAGTCTCGGCGACGCGCGGCAGCCGGAACACCCCGCTGACCCCCCCCGCGATGAGCATAGATCGCGTCTGCCGCCGCCACGCGTTGGTGACCAACGCCGCCCACGGCAGCTGACCCCGCTTCTCCGCCATCGCCCGGTCCGCTTCGTGCACCCACACCGTCGCGTCCGCCGCCCGCCGCAGCCGCTCGGCGAATCCCGTGTGGTCCGCGTGGGCGTGGGTCAGCAGCACCGCTTCGACGTCCGCCACCGACCGCCCCATCGCCGCCAGCCCACGGATGAGCACGCCGTAGTGCCGCGGCCAGCCGCAGTCGACCACCGTTAGCCGCCCGCCGTCGTCCACCACGTACCAGTTGAAGTCGCCGGTGGCGAAGCGGTGGATCCCGGGGGCGACTTCCATAGGGCTTTTCGCTGAGGGGAGGGCTTACGGGTACAGGCGTCCCGGGGGTGCCGGGGCGGGCGGATCGTTTGCCCGCGGAGTTGGGCGACGATATGCTGTGTGGCTCACTTAAGCCAAGCCCAAGCTCCTTTTTTTCCGAGACCTGCCCGCCATGAGCGACGACACCGCCGGCTCCTTCGACGGGGCCGAGTTCCGCGACAGCGAGACCGCCCGCAAGTACTTCGACGTCGGCTTCAAGGCCGAGCAAGACGGCGACCGCCTCACCGCGATCGAGTCCTACGAGGCCGCCTACACCGCCGACCCCGAGGACACCGAGAACTGCTTCCGCCTCGCCTACAACCTCGACCTGCTCGGCGAGGAGGACGAGGCGTTGCACCTCTACGAAGAGTGTGCCAAGCAAGAAAAGCCGCCGTTGAACGCCTTGGTGAACCTGGCCGTCGCCTACGAGGACCGCGGGAAGTACGCCCAGGCCGAGCGCTGCATCCGGCAGGTCCTGGCCACCGACGCGAACCACCCCCGCGCCCGCCTCTACATCAAGGACATCCTCGCCTCCAAGGCGATGATGATCGACGACGAGCAAGAGAAACGCCTCGAGCAGCACCACGCCCTGCTCGACACGCCGGTTACCGACTTCGAGCTGTCGGTCCGCACCCGCAACGCCCTGCGGAAGATGAGCATCCGCACGCTGGGCGACCTGCTGAAGGTCACCGAGGCCGAGCTCCGCAGCTTCAAGAACTTCGGCGACGCCAGCCTCGACGAGATCAAGTCGATGCTCGCCCAAAAGGGCCTGAAGCTGGGCCAGGCCGTCGAGCAGCACCAGGCCGAGGTCAAGCAGCAGGTCTACGACCAGCTCAAGTCCGAGGTCGGCGACGACAACGGCATGCTCGACAAGTCCGTCAACGAGCTCAACCTCAGCGTCCGCGCCCGCAAGGCGTTGGCCCTGCTGGGCGTGACCACCATCGGCGACCTGGTCATGAAGACCGAGGCCGAGCTGATGGGTGTCAAGAACTTCGGCATGACCAGCCTCGTTGAGATCAAAGAACGCCTGACCGATATGGGCATCAGCCTCCGCACCGTCGAGGCCTGAGGCGGCGGGGAGGAGCCCCGTTGGCCGAGCCGTTGCACCCGAACGCAGACACCACCTCACGCCCCCGGCAAGCCGCTCGGGTGATTGCGCTCGACCGGGACGAGCGGGTGTTGTTGTTTCGTTTTGTCGATCCGGTGTCGGGCGAGCCGTTCTGGATCACGCCCGGCGGCGGGCTGGACGACGGCGAGACGTTCGAGGCGGCCGCTCGGCGGGAGCTCCTCGAGGAGACCGGGCTGACGCCGGGGGCGGGATTAGCGGGAGCGCTGGGCCCGTGCGTGTGGACCCGAACCGTCGACATCCGCTACGGGCACCGGCGGTTCCGGCAGCACGAGCGGTTCTTTCCGCTGCGGATACGGGTTTCACGACCAGCGATCGACACCACGCGGATGACGGACTACGAGACGACCGACCTGCGAGAGCACCGGTGGTGGTCGGCGGCGGAGGTGGCGGCCTCGGACGAGCGGTTCGCGCCGAGCCGCTTAGCGGCGCTTGTGCCTGAGCTGCGCTCGCGGGCGGCGGGCGGCGAGCCGATCGACGTCGGGCGGTGAACCTGACCCGGGCCGATCTCATCCGCATCGGAGCGTGGCCGGCGGTCAACGAACGCCGGTGGATGCGGACGACGGGGAGCCCAAAGTCACCGGAGATCGTTGATCCCCGGCTATACGCCGCGTGGGAAAGTGTAAGTCGTGCCAGACACGCGTCGAAAACGCAGCGATCAGCCCGGGTTGAGCTGTTTCAAGAGATCACGCAGCTGCGGGGTGACCTCGGAGTCGGGGGCGATCTCGATCGCTTCCTCGAGCAGGGCGATGGCCTTGTCGGTCTCGGCGAGCTGCATGTGGACCTGACCCTTGATGGCGGTCATGAGCTGCAGCTGTTCGGGAGCGGGGTCGTAGGTCTCGATGATGCGGTCGATCTCGGCCAGTCCTTCACCGAAGTCGCCGCGGCCGAGGGTCTGCAGCACCGCCTGCATCTCGGCTTCGAGCTTCTGGTCTTGGTAGGCGGAGCGGTACTTGGACTTGAGGCCGGCGGCGTCGTCGGCGTCGAGCGCGATGATCTCTTCAACGGTCGGTCCGTAGTGGGCGACGGCCAGATCGAGGCCGACCGCTTCGAGCGCTTCGTCGAGTGCCTTGGCCCGGGCGACGCCTTCTTGGGAGTCTGCGGCGGCAAAAGCGGCGTCGCGTGCGGACTTGGCCTGCTTCAGCTCGGCGATGTGGGCGAGGTAGGGCTCCGGGCCGCCGGGGCGGTAGCCGGTGAAGCCGTAGGGCCGGCCCTCGGCGTCGGCGAGGACGACGGTGGGATAGCCCCGGATGCCGTATTCGGCCTGGAGCCGCTGGTTCTGAGCGACGACCTCGGGGGTCTGCGGGACGTTGTTGGGGAAGTCGAGTTCGACCAAAACGAATCCGTCGGGGATCGTAGACTTGAACGCCTCGGTCTCGAAGACCTCGCTTTTCAGGGCTTTACAGGGCGGGCACCAGTCCGAGCCGGTGAAGTCCATGAGCAGGTCTTTCCCCTCGGCGGCGGCGGTGGCCTTGGCGGACTCGAAGTCGTCGGTCCAGCCTTCGGGCACGGCGAGGGCTGAGGCGGCGAGGAGGCACGACGCGGCGACGGCCGCGGTGGGGGCGAAGAAACGGGGAAGATTCATCGTGGGGCTTTCGGGGTGCGAGGGTTTGTGAGTACAAAAACTATACCCACCGGGTCTGTCTCTGGGTCGAGAAAATGAGGGGCCGGCGTTCCGAACGCGGGATTACCGGCTGTAGCGGCTGCCGGTGGCGGAGGCGGTCTTGGTGAGGCGGTTGTGGACGTAGAGGGATTCGAGGACGAACTCGCCGGCGGCGGCGAGCATCTGCGGGTCGGCGGGGTCGACCCCGAGGCGTTCGGCCATGTCCTGGGCGGCTTCGAGCAGCCCGTCGACGTGTTTCATCGAGGCGACCATGGCCTCGGCGGCGACGTCGTCGCCGACGGTCAGGCGGAGGCCGGTGTCGAACTGCTCGGCGATGTTCTCGAACTCGTCGACCTCGCCCAGGCCGTCGAAGACGGACTTGATCGCTTCACCGAGGACAAGCTCGTCGAGTCGCTGCTCGGTGAAG
>JBCBSA010000171.1:0-6204 GCA_039819425.1 Planctomycetota bacterium | reverse complement strand
CCCGCCTCGGCCACGCCCTGCGTGGCCGAGGCGGGTGGCGCGGCGGAGGTTGGCGGCCGGGTCGGTGTCGCGGAGGACGATCCGGGCCATGCGGCCGACCGGAGGCAGGCCGGCGGCCTGTCGGGTGGCGATCTCTTCTTCGGCGAAGCCGACGTAGTCGTGGTCGGCGGCGCGGCGGATCGCCGGGTCGTCGGGGTTAAACGTCTGCACCACCACCCGCCCGCGGTGCTCGCCCCGCCCGGCTCGGCCCGCGACCTGAGCGATGAGCTGGAACGTGCGCTCGCTGGCGCGGAAGTCGGGGAAGTTCAGCGACGTGTCGCCCGAGACCACCCCGACCAGCCGGACGTTGGGCACGTCCAACCCCTTGGCGATCATCTGGGTGCCGAGCAGGATGTCGGTTTGGCCGGCGGCGAACGCGTCGAGGGTCTGCTGGTAGTCCCGGGCGGTCCGCATGCTGTCGGCGTCCATGCGGGCCAGCCTCGCCCCCGGAAATTTTCGCTCCAGTTCGGCCTGCACTTTCTGGGTGCCCAGGCCGAAGACACTGACTTTGCGGCCGCATTCCGGGCAGGCCGTGGCGAGCACCTGCTCGGCGTCGCAGTGGTGGCACCGCGTCACGCCGCCTCCGGAAGCTGGCCCCAAATCTCGGTGGTACACCATCGTCACGTCGCAGTGGTGGCAGCGCATCATCCACCCGCAGCGGTGGTCTGGACACGCGAGGTAGTTGGCGTAGCCCCGACGGTTCAGCAACAAGATCGCCTGCCCGCCGGCGTCGAGGTTTTGCTGCAGCAACGCCTCGAGTCGGCGCGACAACAGGTGGACGCCCCGCCGCTCCCGCCGCTCCTCGGCGAGGTCGACGAGTTCGACGTCCGGCAGCGTCGCCCCCGGCACGCGGTCGGGCAGCGTGACGAGGTTCGCCCGGTCGCAGGCGGCGTTGTGCCAGCTCTCCAGCGACGGCGTGGCGCTGCCCAACACCACCGGACACCCCGCCCGCTGCGCCCGGCGGATCGCCACGTCCCGGGCGTGGTACCGCGGCAGCTGGTCCTGCTTGTACGACGACTCGTGCTCCTCGTCGACCACGATCAGTCCCACCTTCGGAAGCGGGGCGAACACCGCGGACCGCGCTCCGACGACGACCCTCGCTTCGCCGTCGCGGATGCGGCGCCACTGCGCGTGCCGCTGCGCCGCGGTCAGCCCCGAGTGCAACACGGCAACGCCCCCCCCGGGGAACCTTGCGAGGAACCGCCCCACCGTCTGCGGGGTCAGCGCGATCTCGGGCACTAACACGATGACCCCGGGAAGGGGTGCCGAGGTTTCGTCGCGGTGCAGCAGCGAGTCGATCACCCTCAGGTATACCTCGGTCTTGCCGGACCCTGTGACGCCGTGGAGTAGGTGGACGCCGAAGCCCGCGTCGAGGGAACCGGCGAGCCGCGAAACCGCCTCGGCCTGGGCCGGCGTCAACTCGGGAGGTCGCGTGGGGGCGACGGCCCGCTGCGCCCGCAGGTCCAGGTCGGACACCACCGCCTCGGTCCGCTGCGTCTCCAGCCAACCCTTCTCGACGAGTTGGCGGACGGGGGACACCGACTTGGCCCCCGCTGCGTCGGCCAACGCCTTGGCGTCCCACCAACGCCCCTCGCTGCCCGCCGCGTCGAGTACCGCCCGTTGCAGCTTGCTCGGCTCGGGCCGCGACGCGTCGCCCCCGGAAGCAACCGCCCGCACCTGCTCGCGGGACCGCGTCCCGGTGCCGTGCTTCACCGCCGCGGGCAGCATGCCGGCGAAGACCATCCCCAACGGGCAGTGGTAGTACGCCGCGATCCACCGGGCCAACTCGACCAGGTCGTCGGGCAGCGACACCGAGCCGCGCTGCCGAGCGGAGATCGGCTTGACCGTCTTGATCGACGCGTGGGCCTCGCCCATCCGCTCGACCACGATCCCCGCCGCCGGGCGGTTGCCCCGGCCCAGCGGCACCGTCACCCGCTCGCCCACCCGAAGGTCGCCGAGCGCCGCGGGCACGGCATACGTGAACCCGCCTTCGGCCGCGTCGATGCCCCGTTCGAGCGCAACCCGAGCATAGCCGACGGGGTCATTCGTCACGCCCTCGTTTTCGGACGGCGAATCGGGAAACAGCGACTCGGCAGACGGTTCGGGCACGGCGTCGAGTGTAGCCGGGCCGGCTTGGGTAGCATGGCCGGTCGATGGCCGCGGCTTCCCCGAATCTCGACACCCCCGCGATGCGGCAGTTCCGCCGGTTCAAGGACGAGCACCCCGGCTGCGTGCTGTTCTTCCGGATGGGCGACTTCTACGAGATGTTCTTCGAGGACGCCGAGCTGGCCCACCGCGTGCTCGGCGTGACGCTGACGCAGCGAACCGAGGGCGTGCCGATGGCCGGCGTGCCGTACCACAGCGTCGAGGGCTACCTCCGTCGCATGATCCAGGCCGGCCACCGCGTCGCCGTCTGCGACCAGGTCGAGGACGCCAAGCAGGCCAAGGGTGTGGTGAAGCGGGACGTCACCCGTGTCATCACCCCCGGCACCCTCACCGACGAGTCGCTGTTGGCCGACGAGCAGGTCAACCCGTGTGCCGCGGTCGTGTTCCACGGCGCAGACCGGGCGTCGTTGGCGTGGGCCGAGTTGAGTACCGGGGTGTTCCAGGTCGCCACGGTCGACGCGGCGGCGGTCGACGACGAGCTGGCCCGGGTGAATCCGAGCGAACTCTTGTACTGCGAGACGGCCGACGGCGAGCCGCCGACGCGGGTCGCGGCGTTGACGATCGCTTGCCCCCGCACGGGCCGGCCCGCGTGGCAGATGCGGCAGGACGAAGCCGTCGCGGCGCTGCGCAAGCAATATGGCGTCGCGTCGCTGGCCGGGTTCGGCCTCGACGAGCACGACCCCGTCCTCGCCGCCGCCGGTGGACTGCTGGCGTACCTCCTCGAAACGCAACGCAGCGACGACGGCGTCCTCGCCCACCTCCGCCCCCCCCGGAAGTTTGAGCGGGCTCGTCACCTTGTGATCGATCAGGCGTCGCTGGCCAGTCTGGAAGTCGAGCGGACGCTGCGCGGCGAGGACGCCGAGGGGTCGCTGCTCAACGTGCTCCGCCGAGGCGGCTCGGCCCGCCCCCAGTCAACGCCCGGCAACGGAGTTAAAAATTTCCGGGGGGGGGGGTGTGTGACGGCGATGGGGAAGAGGCGGTTGCGGGATTGGTTGTGTTATCCGTTGGCGGAGCGGGGGGCGATCGAGGAACGGCAGCGGGTGGTGCAGGCGTTGGTGGACGACCCGCGGTTTGCCGAGGAGTTGGCCGAGGCGTTGGACGGGGTGCACGACGTGCCGCGGATCACCGCCCGGTTGGCGGTGGGCCGGGCGACGCCGCGGGACCTGGTGGGGCTGGGGCGTAGCGTCGGTCGGGCCGCGGCTCTGGCGAGCGCATTGGCCGACCGGCCGCCCGTTGCGACGTGGCACGACCGGGTCGCGGCGCTGCGCGACACCCTCGACGACCTGGCCGAGCGGATCGAGTGTGCCTGCGTCGACTCCCCGCCCGCCCACCTGCGGGAGGGCGGCCTGTTCCGCGACGGCCACGACGCCAAGCTCGACGAGTACCGCGGCCTCCAGCGCGACGCCAACACCTGGCTCGCCGGCTACCAGAAGAAGATCACCGAAGAATCGGGCATCCCGTCGCTGAAGGTCGGCTACAACAAAGTCTTCGGCTACTACATCGAAGTCAGCGCCGCCAACCGCGACAAGATCAAGGACAACGATGAAAACTTCCGGGGGTGGACCCGCAAGCAGACGCTCAAGAACGCCGAGCGGTTCATCACGCCCGAGCTCAAGACGTTCGAGGGGGAGGTGTTGAGCGCCGAGGGCCGGGCGATCGCGCGGGAACAGGATTTGTTTGCCGAGCTGTGTGGTCGCTGCGAAGAGCAGATCGAGGCGTTGCACGGCTTCGCCGACGCCGCGGCGGAGCTGGATGTGTTGCTGTGCTTCGGCCGGCGGGCCGTCCGCCGCGGGTACGTCCGGCCCGAGATCGTCGACGAGCCGGTCTTGCGCGTGACCGCGGGTCGTCACCCGGTGCTGGACGAGCTGCTGGGCGACCGGTTTGTGCCGAACGATATCGAACTGGGGCGCGGCAACTCGGACTCGTCCCTCGCTCTGATCACCGGCCCGAACATGGCGGGCAAGTCCACCTATATCCGCACCGCGGCGCTGCTGACGCTGCTGGCCCACACCGGCAGCTTCGTGCCGGCCGAGTCGGCGACGGTCGGGCTGTGCGACCGGATCTTCACGCGGGTGGGGGCGCACGACGAGCTGCACGCCGGCCGGTCGACCTTCATGGTCGAGATGACCGAGACGGCCAACCTCTGCCACCACGCGACCGAGCGCAGCCTCGTCGTGCTCGACGAGATCGGGCGGGGGACGTCGACGCTCGACGGGCTGAGCCTGGCTTGGGCGGTGGCCGAGCACCTGGCGGGGGTGGGCTGCCGGTGCCTGTTCGCCACGCACTACCACGAGCTGACGGGCCTCGGTGCGGAAGGAGGATCTCACGCCGGAGGCGTCACGAACCTCAACGTCAGCGTGCGTGAGTGGAACGACGAGATCGTGTTCCTCCACCGCATCGTCTCCGGCGCGACCGACCGCAGCTACGGCATCCAGGTCGCCCGCCTCGCCGGTCTGCCCGAGCCCGTCGTCGCCCGGGCCCGCCAACTGCTGGCCGACCTTGCCGTCAGCCACGGCACCGCCCCGCCGCCCTCCGCCCCCGGAAGTGTGTCCGCCGAGCTGCCGCTGTTTGCTCAACCCGCGACGCACCCCGTCGTCGAGACCTTGCGTGAAACCGACCTCACCCGCCTCTCGCCGATGGACGCGTTCGACCTGATCCGCCGCCTGCACAACCAGGTGCATGACACCGCCGGGGCTGACGACACGTGATCCCGCCCGCCGCCCCGTTCATCGAGACTGGTCTGCACCTCGACGGCCCCGTCGCCGCGGTCGAACTTCCCACCCAAGCCGGCTGCGGGGCCGAGTGCGTCTTCCTCGGCCGAACCCGGGCCGAGACCCACCCCGAATGGGGCCCGCTGCAGAGCCTGCACTACGAGGCCTACGCCGCCATGGCCGAGGCCGAACTCGAACGACTGGCCCGCGACGTCGTCGAGCGTCACGGCTGCTACGCCGTCCGCCTCGTCCACGCCCTGGGCGTCGTGCCCGTCGGCCAGGCCAGCGTCGTCGTCCAAACCCTCGCCCCCCATCGCGACGCCGCCTTCGCCGCCTGCCGCGACGCCATCGACCGGCTCAAGCAGACCGTCCCCATCTGGAAACGCGAACACTGGGCCCACGGCGAGACCTTCGCCCCCGGCCAAGTCGTATCATCCCTCCCCGGAAGTAAAGAGCCGAATTAACGCGCCCACCTCCCGCCCCATGGACGAAGCCCAACTCCGCCAACAAGTCTGCAACGCCGCGCACCAGCTCTGGATGCGTGGCCTGGTCGTCGGTGCCGAGGGCCTCGTCGCTCTCGAACTCCACCGCCGCCGCTACATCACCACGCCGCCCGGCCGACGCCGCATCAACCTCACGCCCGACGACCTTGTCTGCGTCGATCTCGAAGGCCAGGACCTGCTTCAGGAACGCCATCAGTCCCCCGACGCCTGGGCCCCGCACCGCGTCGTGTTCCACCACACCATGCGCAACACCCCCGAGGACATCGCCCGCGGCGCGGCCCGCGACGTCAAGGCCACCGTCCTGGGCATCCCCCCCAAGCTCACCGCCCTCTTGGCCCTCGAGCCGCAGGCCACCGCCCTCCGCCTCCACGGCCACCCGCCGATCCCCGTCGTCTGGCCTCAGGACGACACCGCCCTTGCCACCGCCGTCCAGAAACATCCGGTCGTCGCCCTCCAGGGCACCGGCCTCCTCGCCTCCGGCTCTACCCTCGGCCAGACCCTCTCCGCCCTCGAACACGCGGAGCAGGCCGCCGCGATCGAAACCACGCTCCGCACCCTCCGCTGAAGACCCCGCCGCCCCGTTCACCCATGCCCCGCTCCACCCGCCACCGCCTCCCCCCTCTGCCCCCGCGTGCCCCCGAGCCCGAACGCCGCCGCGCCGCCCGCATCTACCAAAAACTGCAAGCCAAATACCCCGACGCCCACTGCGCCCTCATCCACTCCAACCCCTTCGAGCTCCTCGTCGCCACCATCCTCTCATCACAGTGCTCCGACTTCCTCGTCAA
>JBCBSA010000170.1:0-6210 GCA_039819425.1 Planctomycetota bacterium | reverse complement strand
CCGCGACGAGCGCGCCGGAGACGTGAAGCACTCGTTGGCGGAACTGACACACACCACGGCGACGCTGGGGTATTCACCGGTCGTCGATTTTGAAGCGGGGTTGGCCGAGACGGTGGCGTGGTACGCGCAGAACGCTCGGGTTGACTAGCCGCCAAGAACGCCAAGATCGCCAAAGAAAGCACCAAGGCCGAACGGGATGACGGGATGAATCGCCTCCCGGTCGTGGGTTTCGTTCGAGTTGAGATAGCACCCGTTTCCGGGTTGCCGGTCCTTTATTGACTTGTTGGTTTCTGGCCTTGCTTGGCGATCTCGGCGTCCTTGGCGGCTCGTTGGGTCTTTACGGCGGATCGCCCTTGGGCGTACAGTACGCGGATCATGTCGCAGACCCCCGTTGACGTTTCGACGGCCCGCGGGTATCAGCCGCCGGTCAACACCCAGTTCAGCGTCTTCCTCGACAACCGCGTCGGCCGGCTGATGGACCTCTTGGAGTGTTTCGAGCGGGCGTCGGCGATCACGCTGGCCGGGCTGAGCGTGATCGACTCGGCGGACCACGCGGTGGTGCGGCTCTTGACCAGCGACGGCGACCTGGCCCGCCGGCTGCTCAACCGCAACGAGCACGCGTTCAGCGAGATCGACGTGATCGCGGTCGAGCTGCCGTACGAGAACTCGCTGACGTCGGTGTGCCAGGTGCTGATGACGGTGGAGTTGAACATCCACTACGCGTATCCGCTGCTGGTGCGGCCGCGGGGGCTGCCGGTGGTGGCGTTGCACACCGACGACGTGGTGTTCGCCGGGCAGCAGCTGCGTAAGCGACACTTCACGGTGCTGGCCGAGAACGATCTTGGCGAGAACGCGCCGGGGACCACACCCGGGACGCCCAACGACCCGGACGCGGTGTAAATCAACGTAAACTGACCGAATGCGGGAGTTGTCCGAGCCCGGCCCCGAAACCGAGAAAGCGGTCGTCCGCCCTCGCCCGGCGTGGCTGCGGGCGCTCGGCCGCGACGACCCGCCCGCCGAGGTCGAGGTGGCGGGTGAAGCCTGGCACCGCGTGACCGTTTACAAACACGACGCGTTCGCCGCCACGGCGTTATACGCCCGGGTCGACGATCCCGAGCATCGACTGATCGCCAAGTTCGCCCGACGCCAGCCCGCCTTCGGCGTGCCGATGGGTTGGCTCGGCATGAGCTTTCACCGGCGCGAGCAGCGGGTGCTGTCCCGTATGGCGGGCGTGGCCGGCGTCCCGCGATCGCTCGGCCCGGTGGGGGTCGCGGGGCGAATCTTTCCGGGGGCGGCGGCCCGGGAGTACGTGCCGGGTCGGCCGATGACGATCGACGATCGACCGGACGATGACTACTTCCCCGAACTCGAACGCTTGATCGCCACGTTCCACGACCGCCGCGTGGCGGTGGTCGACCTCAACAAGATCGACAACCTGCTGATCGGCGACGACGGCCGACCTCACCTCTTCGACTTCCAGATCAGTCTCGCCCCGGCCGACCTGCCGGCGGGGTGGCGGTGGATCGACCCGCGGTCGTGGCTGCTGCCCGGGGCCAAGCGGGCCGACCGCTACCACCTCATGAAACACCGCGTCCGCCGCCGACCCGACCAGCTGACCGCCGACCAGCTCGACCTCGATCGATTGCGGCCCGTCAGCGTCCGGCTTTGGCGTAAGCTGGTCCGGCCGATGCACGTGGCCCGCCGCCGATTGTTCGTCGCGCTGCGGATCCGCACCGGCCGCGGCGACCCCGAGACCGAAGTCGGCCCCGAGGCCCGCGGTCAAGCGGAAACCCACCCGAGCCTGCCACCCGCCGCCGACTCCCCCGAGCCGGCCCGCACAACAACTCAATCCCCATGACCGATGCATGCCCCGATGCCCAGGTTGGCGGGGCGTACATCATTGTGGCGATGGACCGCCTCGTCGCCGACGCCGGCGGCGACCCCGGGTCCGCCCTGGGCAAGAGCGTCCGCGAAGTGATGCACACCGGCCTCAAGCTCCTGGGCGACGACGCCAGCCTCGGCGAAGCCAAGCTCATCTCCCGTGCCCTCAAAGAGCTCCGCTACGCCCTCAAGGTCTTCCGCCCCTACCACGAGACCCCCAAGATCAGCATCTTCGGCTCGGCCCGTACACCCGAAGACCACCCCGACTACCAGGCCGCCCTCCGCTTCGGACGCACCATGGCCGAGGCCGGCTGGATGGTCATCACCGGCGCCGGCGACGGCATCATGCGCGCCGGACACGGCGGCGCGGGACGCGAATCCTCCTTCGGCGTCGCCATCCGTCTGCCCTTCGAGACCAACGCCAACGACGTCATCGTCGGCGACCCCAAGCTCGTCACCTTCCGCTACTTCTTCACCCGCAAGCTGATGTTCATGTGGATGAGCCACGCCGTCGCCCTGTTCCCGGGCGGCTTCGGCACCCAGGACGAAGGCTTTGAAGCCCTCACCCTGATCCAGACCGGCAAGGCCCCGCTCGTGCCCATCGTCATGATCGACGCCCCCGGCCAGGATTACTGGAAACACTGGGACAACTACATCACCAAGTCGCTCTTGGATAACGGCTGGATCAGCCCCGAAGACCAGAACCTCTACTTCGTCACCGACGACATCGCCGCCGCCGCCCGCCACGTCTCGGACTTCTACCGCAACTACCACTCCCAGCGGTTCGTCCGCGACGACCTGGTCCTGCGCATCCGCCGGCCGCTGAAGGACGCCCAGCTCGACGCGTTGTCCGACGAATTCGCCAGCCTGATCGTCGACGGCAAGGTCCAGCAGGGCGGGCCGCTGAAGGGCGAACGCGAGGTCCCTCACCTGCCGCGCCTGTGGTTCCACCACACCAAGGCGGGCTACGGCAAGCTGCGGGCCATGATCGACCGCGTCAACGCTTTCGACGTCGAGAACGCCAGCTGAGCGGCCTCACCCCCGCGACGGCCCCAACCGCTCGAGCGTGACCACCGTGAGGTCGTCCGACCTCTGCTCGCCCTCGTGGGCGACGACCGCGTCCACAACCGCCGCGGTGACCCGCTGGGCCGTCCAACGTTCCCGCGGGGCCGTTGGTCCGTTGACCGACGCCAGCGCCGCGTGCAACCCCGCCTCGTTGAGCATAACGCGTCGGCCCTGCTCGTCGAACCGGGCCGCCTCCATCACGCCGTCCGTGACCAGGACGAGGTGGGTCCAGTCTTGAGGCAGCGAGAGGTCGCCCGTGGTGGCGTTGAGGGCCGGCTCGTCGATGACGCCCACCACCGTGCCGGTCGTCCCGGCCGTCGGAAGCGGCGGCGACGACGACGACAGGACGGTCGCGTTGAGGTGACCGGCGCTGGCGTACGTCGCCGGACCACCGGGCTCGAAACACAGCACCTGCATCGTCACGAAGCTGCCGTCGGTGCTGTGCGTGTTCTGCAGCAGCACGACGTTGACCTCTTGAAGCAACTCACCCGGCCCTTCGGCCCCGTCCGCCGCGGTCCGCAGCGCCGTCCGCGTCACCGCCATCAGCATCGCCGCCCGCGCCCCCTTACCCGACACGTCGGCGATGCACACGATCAGCCGGCCGCGCCGATCGACGAAGTGATCGTAAAAATCCCCCGCCACCGCCCGGGCCGGGATGTTCACCGCGTGCAACCGCAGCCCGAACCGATCGAACGCCCCCTCCTCGGGCACCGGCGGCAGCAGCGACTCCTGCATCTCCCGCGCCACCCGCAGCTCGCCCTCGGCCGACTCCCGCGCCCGGGCCTCGGCCACCTGCCGGTCCAGCGACGCCCGCAGGTTCGCGCTCATCTCCACCAGCTTCGCGTCGAGCGCCCGCACCTCACGCGGGGCGTCGCCCTCAGCCTGACGGCCGTAAGGCTTACCCGCCTCCAACGACCCCGCCGCCGACGAGATCCGCTCCAACGGCCGCGCGATCCGCCCCGCCGACCACCACACCACCCCCACGATCAACGCCAACCCCCCCAGCATCACCAGCCCCGACTGCACCAACGCCGACCGCGTCGCGGCGTACAGCTCGCGCTCGGGCACCCCGGTCACCAACGACCAGTCCGTGCCCGCCACGGGCCGGTAATAACCCAGGTAGGGCTCGGGCGTAATGAAACCCACCGGCATCCGCACCCGGCCCGTCTCGCGCCGCAACGCCCCCTCCCCCACCGCCGCGATGCTCGGCCGTTCCACCTGATCCGCGAACTCAAAGATCGTCGGGTCCGCCGCCATCACCTCCGGGTTGTAGTGCCACAGGTAACGCCCGTCGCCATCAATCAACAGCAGCAGGCTGCGGTTGACGATCGGGTCCGCCAGCCGATCACCCCAAGCCTCGGCGGGCATGTCCACCGTGACCCAGACCCGCCGCCCATCGCCGCCCGTCGCCGTCGCCGTGTAGCTCGCGTAACGCAGCCCGTCTGCCGGGCGGCCGCTCGACCAACCCGCCGTCACCGGTACGCCCGCCGCCGTCGGCAACGCCCCCGCTCTCCCGCTCCGATCGATGGCAAAAGCCACGGTCTTCTCGTCCGCCGCACCGTATCCTGCGATGCAGACCCGGACCGCGCCGACGAGCGAGACCTCCGCCAACGCCCGGTGAGCCGCGTCCACGACGGCCTCCGCCGGCACCGCCGACCTCGCGATGGTCTCGGCCACCCCCCGCGCCGCGAGTTGCGCCCGCAGCGCCTCGGCCGACAACGCCTCGGCGCGGCGGGCCAGGGCCTCGTAATACTGCGCATCCGCCAGCGAAGACGCCCGCGACCGCAGGTGCGAACGCTCCACCATGAAGACCGCCCCGTAGATCAACACGATGGGCGCGACCACCCACACCAAGAGCTGACGGCGGATCGGCATGTCACGGTGGAACCACAACATCGGCATAAAAACCAAGCAAAAGACACCGAGCCGTGGGCCACAGACTCGTCCGAGTGCCGACCGTCCCGGCCCGCGGACAAGCGCCCGACCCGGCAACCCACCGGACGCGATGGTAGTCTCGTTTTTCCCGCTCGGGAAGCCGCCGCGGCGGGACCGTTCCGCCGCACCCGGACAAAGCCGATCTCGACGCATGACCGACGCGACCCCGAAAGCAGACACACAAGCCGACGCCCCAGGCAGCAACGAAGAAACGCTTGCCCTGCTGTCGCTGCTGCTCACCCCCGGGCTCGGGCCGACGCTCGTGGGGCGGTGCCTCGACACCTTCGGCTCGGCCGGCGCGACGCTCGCCGCCTCGGGTGCCCAGCTCGGCGGCATCCGCGGCATCTCCCCGTCCCGCGCTTCGGAACTCAAACGCAAAATCGACGGCGTCCTCCGCAACCACGAACCCGACCGCGAACTCGACGCCGCCCACACCGCCGGCGTCCGGCTGATCCGCCGCGACGATTCGGCGTACCCCAAACTCCTGAGCCATATCCCCGACCCGCCGCCGCTGTTGTGGGTCCGCGGCGAACTGCGCGACGACGACGCCCTGTCCCTGGGCATCGTCGGCTCCCGTCGGTGCTCACACTACGGCCAAGAGCAGGCCGACCGCTTCGCCGCCCAGGCCGCCGCGGCCGGGCTCTGCGTCGTCTCCGGCGGGGCCTACGGCATCGACGCCGCCGCCCACCGCGCCACGCTCCGCGTCAAGGGCCGCACCGTCGCCGTCATCGGCTCGGGCCTCGGTAACCCCTACCCCCAGGACCACGCCCCGCTCTTCGACCAGATCGTCGCCGAGGACCGCGGCGTGGTCGTCAGCGAATTGCCGATGTCCATCGGCCCCAAGCCCGAGAACTTCCCCCGCCGCAACCGCATCATCTCGGGGCTCTCGCTGGGCGTCCTCGTCGTCGAAGCCGCCAAGCGGTCCGGGGCGCTTATCACCGCCCGCCTCTGCGTCGAAGAACACGGCCGAGAGTGCATGGCCCTGCCCGGCCGGATCGACGCGCCCGGCTCCGCCGGCTGTCACCACCTCATCCGCAGCGGCGGCGCGACGCTCGTCACCGGCATCACCGACGTCCTCGACCAACTCGGCGAGGCCGGCGAACTGCTCAAAACCGGCCTGAACACCGACGCCACGGCCCCGCCGGTCGGTCATCAGCGCAACACGCCCGAAGCCGCCCCGCCCCCACTCGACGCCACGCTCACCGAACCCCAGCGGACGATCGCCGAGGCCCTCACCGAGCCGCGGTCGCTCGACCAGCTCATCGCCTGGACCGGTCTCGGCGCCGGCGCGGCCCGGGCCGAGCTGACCATGCTCGAGGTCCGCGGTGT
>JBCBSA010000169.1:0-6218 GCA_039819425.1 Planctomycetota bacterium | reverse complement strand
CCAACAACCGCCACAACCAACGCCCCCTCCGCTGGGCGGGCGACGACCCCGCTTGGAAGCTCTGGCTCGTCGCCCGACACGGAGCCGGTGAACTCCTCGTCGATCTCCAGCTCCGTCGGGCCGGCAAACGCCTCGCCGTCACCCACCCCGAGATCGTGCTCGGCGGGCGCGACGGGCTCGTCGTCAACGCCAACCCCATCGACACCGGCGGCCGCAAGAGCCGGTTCCCGTTCGCCCTCGCCGCGCCGTTCGACGACCGCGACGCCTTCCGCTGGGTCACCCAGTTCCGCGACCACCGCTACGCCGAGGACGACACGGCCAAGATCGACGAAGCCAACGAGCTCATCGACGAACCCCTCAGCGCCGCGGCCCTGCGCATCCCCGCCGACGACGTGCCCAAGTTCCTCGAACGGCTCTACCTCCTGCCCCAGCTCCCCGAGCTCGACCTGCCCGAAAACATGGGCCGTGAGGAACAGCTGCTCGACCCCCAGCCGCACCTGGACGTCTACTCCCCCGGCTCGGCCGAGGCCGCCGAGCTCATCAGCGGGGCCGGCCGCAGCAGCCTCGTGGCCCGCGTCTGGTTCGACTACGCCGGCCAGCGCATCAACCCCGCCCGCCGCGGCCGCTTCGTCCCCGCCCCCGCCCCCGGGAGTTCCCCCGGAAGTTCCAACCCCGCGTCAGCCAGCGACGCTCCGACAGCGAAAGAACCCGAAGCGGAAGGGACACCGGACACCGCCGCGGAAACCTCCGGGGGAGCTTCCGGGGGAGAGGTCGAAGCCCTCGAAGCCGAAGCCGGCGAACGCCTCATCCGCCGCAACCTCCGCAGCGAACGCGAAGCCCTCAACGCCACCGCCGGTCTGGGCCTGCGTCACACCGCCTCTGACACCGGCGACGTCCTCCTGGTCAGCCCCAAGCAGATGCCCCGGGCCGTCGCCGCGCTCCTCGCCAGCGGCTGGACCGTCTCCGCCGACCAGAAGATCGTCCGCGCCGCCGGGCCTCCCGCCCTGTCCATCGCCTCGGGCATCGACTGGTTCGAGCTCCGCGGCACCGTCGCCTACGAGCAGGCCGACGGCACCACGCAGGAGTTCACCCTCCCCGAGATCCTCGCCGCCGCCCGCTCCGGGCAGAACATGATCACCCTCGGCGACGGCAGCCAGGCGCTGCTCCCCGAACAGTGGCTCGACGAGCACGGCCTGCTCACCGCCTTGGGCAAAGTCGAGGGCGACCACCTCCGCTTCAAGTCTTCGCAGGCCGCCGTGCTCGACGCCCTGCTCGACGACAAGGAACTCGTCGCCGTCGACGACCGGTTCCGCCAGGCCCGCGAACGCCTCAAGCAGTTCGAGGGCATCCACCCCCTCGACCCCGCCGAGGCCTTCGGCGGCACCCTCCGCACCTACCAACGCGAGGGCCTCGGCTGGCTCGCCTTCCTCCGCCAGTTCGGCATGGGCGGCATCCTCGCCGACGACATGGGCCTGGGTAAAACCGTCCAAGTCCTCGCCATGCTCCAGGCCCGCAAGCTCGGCCACCAGGACCACGTCGACCCTCTCCTCGAAAACACCAACGGCCAGGTCGACAAGAAGAACAAAAGCGAAGAAAAACCCGGCTCGCACCCCTCGATCATCGTCGTCCCCCGCTCGGTCATCTTCAACTGGCTCGACGAGGCCCAGAAGTTCTGCCCCGAGCTCCGCGTCCTCGCCTACTCCGGCCCGGACCGCGCCGACGACCTGCCCCGCTTCGGCGAGTACGACCTGATCGTCACGTCCTTCGGCCTCATGCGGCGAGACATCGACCAGCTCAAAGAACTTAAGTTCGACTACGCCGTCCTCGACGAAGCGCAAGCGATCAAGAACCCCGCGTCCCAGTCCGCCAAAGCCGCCCGGCTCCTCCAGGCCAACCACCGCCTCGCCCTCACCGGCACGCCCGTCGAGAACCACCTCGGCGACCTGTGGTCCATCTTCGAGTTCCTCAACCCCGGCATGCTCGGCGCCAACGCCCGCTTCGGCGAACTGGTCCGCGGCAGCACCCGCCAGTCCGCCGTCGATAAGCTCACCGCACCCGTCAACGGCGCCGCGGCCCCCGACAACCTCCCCGACGACGCGGAACCCACCGAGGCCGACCTCGCCGCCGCCGAGGCCTTCGCCGCCGAAGGTGAAGAAGATGACGAACGAGCCGATACGGTGACGCAGGTCGCCACCGCGCTGCGTCCGTTCATCCTCCGCCGCACCAAGACCCAGGTCCTCGACGACCTGCCCGAAAAAACCGAGCAGACCATCATCTGCGAGATGGAGCCCGCCCAACGCAAGGTCTACGACCAGCTCCGCAAGTACTACCGCGGCACCCTGATGAAGCAATTGGATGCCGCCCCCGAGAGCACGAACGGGAAAGCCAACGGCAAGGCCCAACCAACCGAGGACGCCGATCAGGCCGCGGAAATTTCCGGGGGCGGGGGAGGGGTGGGGAAGAACGCGTTTATGGTGCTCGAGGCCCTGCTGCGTCTTCGCCAGGCCGCCTGCCACCCCGCCCTCATCGACAAAGACGGTGTCGACACCAAGACCGCCTCCGGCGCCGTCGCCCCCTCGGCCAAGCTCGACACGCTCTGCGACATGCTCGCCGAGGTCATCGACGGCGGGCAGAAAGCCCTCGTGTTCAGCCAGTTCACCTCGATGCTGTCGCTGGTCCGCAAGCGACTCGACGAGCTGGGCATCCGCTACGCCTACCTCGACGGCCAGACCCGCAACCGCAAGCAAGTCGTCGAGCAGTTCCAGGAAGACCCCGACCTCCAGGTCTTCCTCATCTCGCTCAAGGCCGGCGGCGTCGGCCTCAACCTCACCGCCGCCGAGTATGTCTTCATCCTCGACCCCTGGTGGAACCCCGCCGTCGAGGCCCAGGCCATCGACCGCACCCACCGCATCGGCCAGACCAAGCCCGTCTTCGCCTACCGCATGATCTGCGAGGACACCGTCGAGCAGCGCATCATCGAACTGCAGCAACGCAAACGCCGCCTCGCCGACGCCATCGTCGGCGGCGAGCAGAACCTGATGCAGTCCCTGACCCGCGACGACATCGAGCAGTTGCTGTCGTAGGCCACCTGCCTCACGGCCCGGCCATCGCCTCGGCTTCGGCGATCAACTCCGCCATCGTCTTGCCCGTCTGGTTCTCGATCTCCCGTTCGATGCTCGCCATGTCGAAATCGGGGTGCCAGAACGTGGTGTTGTCGTTGTAGCTGACCGGGATGCCGCCCCGGAAGCGGTCGGGCTTGCCGAACAACGCGATCTTCGTGCCGTCGAGGTCGTCCACGAGGCCCGGCACGAGCACGAAGTCGCTGTGCCGGCGGACCCAGTCGGCCTGGTCGTCGGCCGACATCGAGGTGAAGTTCGATGGCAGGTCGCCGTCGACCTCGTCCATCGGGGACTGGGTGTAGTCGGCGGTGAAGAACCCGACGGCGAAGAGTTCGCCGAGGTCGTGGGTCTGCGGCCGGTCGCCGCTCGCGTCGGGTGTCTGGGCTTGGGCGTGAGTAAACATCGCCTGCTGGATGCCGCGGGCCTGCGTGTTGCTGGCCATCTGCTGGGCGGTCGTCCGCGCCGCTCCGAGGGCCGGGAGCATGATCCCGATCAAGAGCGCCACCGGCATCAGCGTCAGACCCAGCCCGCTCAGCACCACCCCCCAGATCGCCATGCCGCGCCCCTTCAGCCAGTTCGCCGGGTTGCCGATCTGGACCAACGCCACGATCCCCAGGATCAGCCCCACCAACGCCAGCAGCAGCCCGATCCCGAACACCCCCGTCAGCAGCCCGACGATCCCGAGCACCAGCGACACGACCGCCAGGCCCGACGTCCGCCGCGGGGGCTGGAGGAGCGAGTCGGCCTGAATCGATGGCGGTGGCGGCGGCGTGGTTTCCATGGCGGTGTCTCCAAGGCAGGCGGACCGGTTCAACTTAAACCAAAGCCCTAGACGTGCGTGGCCCGGTTTCCTGGCGTGATCCGACGACTTTCATCGTTTTTACTGAATTTAACAATTCGACGTTGCCTCGCGCCGCATCGGACACTAAGTTTGGTGAAGAGAGTTGTTGCCCGGCCCGCCTGCGGCTCGGCAACGGGAAACCGCCTCACGATTTGATTCCGAGAGCACAAACCACGGCCTGACCCGATCCCCGCCGCGTCCGCGGCCCGCGATCGGTCCTCACGCTTTCAACCGGGCTATGTCCCAAGAGCAACGCCATGACCAACATCTACGTCGGCAACCTCCCGTACGCCACCCAAGAAACCGACCTCATCGAGCACTTCAGCCAGTGGGGCATGGTCGACAAGGCCACCCTCGTCTTCGACCGCGAGACCGGCCGCCCCCGCGGCTTCGGGTTCGTCGAGATGGACGACGACACCGAGGCCCAGAAAGCCATCGAGTCCGCCCACGGCGCCGAGTTCAACGGCCGGCCCCTCACCGTCAACGAGGCCCGGCCCCGCGGCAGCGGCAAGACCACGCCCACCGGCAGCACCACCGCCTCCACCGCGGTCAACCCCCGCAACGGCTCGCCGACCTACGCGTCGACGGCCGAGCCCAGCCGGGGCTACGCCAACCACGTGGACCATCAGCCGCTGCCCGTCGATCGCCCCGCCCCCAAGCCCCAACGCGCCACCGGCGGCGGCTACGCCAACCACCTTTACTCCTAAAACCACGGCCGCAGCGTCGACGCGGGTCGAATCCCGGTGGGTCGGGTCTTCGGCCTGACTCTAATCGCAGGGAACCCCGTGTCAGGTCGAAGACCTGGCCTACGGCGATCCGGCCGTGGGTCCCGCACGTACCCTTGGGGGACGATGCGGATCAACGACGCCCAATCCCGGCTGAACGACACCGAGGTCCACGACATCGTGCGTCCCGTGACGGCCGACGGCGTGGTGGGGGCGGTGCGTCGGGCGGCCGCCGAGGGGCGACCCGTGAGCGTGGCGGGCGGCCGGCACGCGATGGGCGGGCAGCAGTTCGCACAGGGAGCGCTGCACCTCGACATGACCGGGCTGGACCGGGTGGTGTCGCTGGATGAAGAGCGGGGCTTGGCGGTGGTCGAGGCCGGGACGCAGTGGCCGGGGCTGCTGCGGCAGTTGGGTGACATGCAGGCGAAGCCAGAAAAACTTCCGGAAGCGGAGGGAAAAAACTTCCGGGGGAGGTGGACGATTCGGCAGAAACAGACCGGAGTGGACGCGGTGACGCTGGGCGGGTCGGTCGGGGCGAACATCCACGGGCGGGGGCTGCGGATGGGGCCGATGGCGGCGGACGTCGAGTCGCTGGAGTTGGTGGACGCGGCGGGCGAGCTTCGGCGGTGCAGCCGGTCGGAGAACGCCGAGTTGTTCTCGCTGGTGGTCGGGGGTTACGGGCTGTTCGGGGTGGTGGTGCGGGTGACGCTGCGGCTGATGCGTCGGGTGTGGCTGCGGCGGCAAGCCGAGTCGGTGTTGATCCGGGACGTGCCCGAGCGCATCGAGCAGCGGACGGCCGAGGGCTGTCTGTACGGCGACGCCCAGTTCGCGATCGACCTCGACGGCAACGCCGCCGAGCACCGCGGCATCCTGTCGTGCTACGCCCCGACATCCCCGCCCGAGCCCCGCGCCCCGCCGCTGCGGACCCTCGCCGCGCGGGAGTGGGCCGGCCTCTACACGCTGGCCCGCACCTCGAAACGTGCCGCGTTCGACGCCTACACCGAGCACTACCTCGCGACCGACGGCCAGGTCTACCCGTCGGACACCTCCCAGCTCTCCAGCGCCTTCGCCGGCTACGGGGAGGCGGTCGACGCCCGCCGCGGCACCGCCGTCATCACCGAGGTTTATGTCCGGCCCGACGCGCTGCTGTCGTTGCTCGCCGCCTGCCGCGCCGACTTCAAGGCCCACGGCGTCGACCTGGTCTACGGCACGATCCGCTTCATCGATCCCGACCCCGACACCTTCCTGCCCTGGGCCCGGCAGCGCCTCGCCTGCGTCGTCTGCAACCTCCACGTGGAGCACACCGAGGCCGGGCTAGCCAAAGCGAGGGACGACTTTCGCCGCATCATCGACCGCGCGATCGAGCACGGCGGACACTATTACCTCACCTACCACCGCTGGGCCCGCCGCGATCAGGTGCTGACCTGCTACCCCCGGCTGCCCGAGTTCCTCGAACGCAAACAAGCCTACGACCCCGACGACCGGTTCCGGAGCGACTGGCTCCGGCACACCCGAGCGTTGCTCGCCGAAGAG
>JBCBSA010000168.1:0-6246 GCA_039819425.1 Planctomycetota bacterium | reverse complement strand
GCGAATTCAAACGTGCCGTCGTAATCGCCCACTCCCGTTAAGGAAGATTGAAAAAGATCGAAATCGAGGGTGTATTCAAAGCCCGCCTGCGTGGTGACCTGCGTGTCAAAAAGCAATTCAGTCGATTCCGTAAATCCCGCTCCCTGCGGACCGAATGCATTTAGAAATGCAACCAAGTCGCCGACGGGGCCGTTATTGTCGTTCGCATCGAAATCGATAATGCCGGTGTCACCGAAGTTACCGGTCACGGTGATATTGGGCGGAGTGGACGCACCCGGGCCTTCTGCGAAGCCGGTAAAGTCTTCTTCAAACACGATGACTGATCCAGCGGCCGGCAAGGCCAAAGCGACGGGAGCCAAGATATAAGTTGTCCAGCGAGCGAAACGTTTCATAGAAACCTCCATAGAAAAATTGAGCAAAACCAGAAGTTGAGTACAAAAGAAGGGGTCAATCGGTCGTTGATGGATGTGACGGGGCAACCGAATCTCGAAGAACAAGTTGAGGCTGCAGTTGGATGCGACGCGGCTCAACGGGCTCGTCGCCAAGCCGTTCGAGCAGGAGTTCGGTCACGGCCTCGGCCGCGGCGGCCGGCGGGCGGGCGACCGCCGAGAGGCGAGGCGACAACGCGGCGGTCCCGATCAGCGAGTCGTTGAACGTAATGACGGACAAATCGTCGGGCAGCCGGAAGTTCAGGGCCATCGCCGCCTGGTACACGAGCATCGCGCAGGCGGGGTTGTAGGTCACCACGGCGGTGGGCCGCTGCGCTTCACGGAACACCCGGAAGTCTTCCGTGAAACGCTCGGCGTCGAAGTACTGCGGCTGATAACCCGGCAGGGGCGTCAGGCCCCGGCGTCGCATCGCGTCGAGGTAGGTCTCGCGGCGGATGCGGACGCTGCGGTGGCCGTTGTCGATCACGTCGGAAACGTAAGCGATACGCCGGTGGCCGCGGTCGGCCAGCGCATCGACGGCGAGGTTCATGCCGTGCACGTCGTCGAACTGCACGGCCGATCCATGCGCACCCACCTCGCCGTTGAACGAGACGTAGGGCACCCCCGCTTCTTCGACGGCGGCGAGTTCGTCTTCACGATAAGCCGCGACCACGACGGCGGCGTCGACCTTCCACCTCGGCATCCGGTACAGCGACTTGCCTTCGGTCGCCTGCATCTCGGCCGAGAGGCTGAAGCCTTTGTCCTCGAGTTTGCCGGCGACCAACGACATCGCCTCGAACAGTTCCATGTTGTAGACGTCGGGCTTCCACAGCTTGGTGCCGAGCACAGCGACCATGCCGGTGCGACCGCGGCGGAGCGAACGCGCCGACTGATCGGGCCGATAGTTCAGGTCGTTGGCGATACGGCGGATCAACTCCGCACGCTTGGCCGCCGCGGCGCGCACGGTCTTGCTCTGACCGTTCAGGACGTTCGAGACGGTGGCGTGAGAGACCCCCGCAAGTTCGGCGATTTGTTTGAGTGTGGCCATCGATGCGGAGAAGATACAGGGTCTGAGACTACAATTCTAACACGTGAAAATTATTGCCAAAAATCTTGTCTTGTCAACTCTTAACTTCGAAATTACCCCCCAAAAGTGAGGTGGTAGTTTGGCAGATTTACAGGCACAAAAACGCATTTATCGATGGTCAAGGGCGGTTCCAGCCTCAACCTGATGGATCAACCGGGGAAGTCCCTGAGGCGGCGAATGCTGCCGTAGTTTACAGGTTTCAACTTACGATCGATCTTTACGGTCAACACCACACGCGGCGTGTCTGGATCGGCCGTAGCCCGAGAAATTTTGCGACGGAAGATGGAAATGATGAACGGAATGCTTGGTTTATGGTGCCGATCGCTCAAACACGGGGTTCGGTCCGTGGCGACCGTAGGCCCCGGACTCTGCGGGCTGCGGGCCGTGGCGGCCGTATGGAGCGTGCTGGGGGGTATCGGGGCAAGCGGCGAAAACGTCTCGCCGTTGCCGGCCGTGACCACCCACGGCACCGTCCTGATCGAGGCCGAGTCGAGCCAACCCGTGGTGCTGCGGGGCGTGAATCTGGGGAATTGGCTGGTGATCGAACGCTGGATGATGGACGTGCCGCGGGAGCAGTTCGAGGATCAGTCGGGGCTCGAGGCGTTGCTGGCCGAGCGGTTCGGCGAGGCCGAGATGCGTCGACTGCTCCAGCTCTTCCGGGGGCACTGGATCACGCGGGACGACCTGCGGCTCTTGAAGACGTTCGGGTTCAACACGGTGCGGGTGCCGTTCTTGTGCGACCTGTTGATGGAGGACGCGGACGCGCTCGACGGGCCCGGGCAGGAGGGGCGTGCGTTGGAGTTGCGAGACGACGCTTGGTTCTGGCTGGACCGCGTGGTGGCGTGGGCCGAGGCCGAGGGGATGTATGTGATCCTTGATCTGCACGGCACACCGGGTCGGCAGAGCCGGGAGCACCACACCGGGCGGCGGGGCGTCAACCGCCTGTGGGACTCCCCCGAAGCGCAGCGGCGCACCGTCTGGTTGTGGCGGCAGGTCGCCGAGCGGTACGCCGGGCGGACGAACGTAGTGGCCTACGACCTGATCAACGAGCCGTACGCCGACTTCCGGCGTGACGTGCGTCTCGAACTCGACGCCCTGATCGACCGGATCGTCCGCGCCGTGCGCGAAGTCGATCCCGACACGGTGGTGTTCGCCCCAACGGTGCTGGGCCACGACTTCTGGTTCTACGGCCCGCCGGCCGAGCGGGGCTGGACCCACGTCGGTTTTACGTTCCACCCCTACCCCGGCCGGTACGGCAGCCCCCGCACCCAAGAAACTTTCGATAAGTTTTTCGACGAAGAGCTGCCGTGGTTCGCCGAACGGCAAAGGGAACTCGACGCCCCGATCCTGATCGGCGAGTTCGGTGCCAAGTTCGACACCCTCGGCGGGGCCGAGTTGCTGCGTCGCCAATACGACGCCTTCGCGGGCTACGGCTGGGCGGCGACGGCGTGGGGCTTCAAAGTGCTCGCCCCCGACCCGGAAGCCGACCCGCCGTCGACGTTCGGGCTGATTTGGAACGCCGAGCCGTTCGCGTTGCCCGACCTGCGGACGGCGTCGCCGGGCGAGATCGAGGCGTTTTTCAAATCGTTTGCGTCGATGCGGTGGGCGATCGACGAGACGGCCCGGGGGGCGCTGAGTCGCGGGTACGCCAAACGTTGACCGAGACGGTCAGCGCCAACACGCATCGCCCCACGCGAGCTCCTTGCGGAGGGTGCGGAGATGGGTGTCGCGGTCGATGACGACGCACTCGACGCCGACCATCTCGGCGAAGTCTTCGAGCGGCTCGGCGTCGAGGGCGAGGCTGTAGCCGGTGTGGTGCGCCCCGCCGGCGTAGACCCAAGCGGCGGCGGCGGTCTTGAGGTCGGGCTCGGGTTCCCACAGCGCGCGGGCCACGGGCAGGTGCGGCAGATCGGCCGCGGGCTCGATCGCCTTGACCGGGTTGACGAGCAGCCGGAAGCGGTTGCCGAGGTCAACCATTGACGCGTTGATCGCCGGTCCCGCCGCGCCGTTGAACACCAAGCGTGCCGGGTCTTCCTTGCCGCCAATACCCAGCGGATGAACTTCGAGGCTCGGCCGTATTCCGGGGGTGGCGATGGACGGACAGATCTCCAGCATGTGCGCCCCGAGCACGGCCGGCCCGTCGGGCGCGAGGTGGTAGGTGTAGTCCTCCATGAAACTCGTGCCGCCCGCTCGGCCGTGGGCCATGACCTTCATCGCGCGTAAGAGCGCCGCGGTCTTCCAGTCGCCCTCGGCGGCGAAGCCGAAGCCGCCGGCCATAAGACGCTGGGCCGCGACCCCCGGAAGTTGTTTCAAGCCGTGAAGGTTTTCGAAGGTGGTGGTGAACGCGTCGGCCCCGACCTCGTCGAGCCAACGACGCAGGGCGAGCTCGATGCGGGCCGCGTCGTGGACGGGGCCGTGGTTTGCGCCTCCGGGCTTGAGCTCGTCGGCCAGGTCGTACGCTTCGGCGTACTGGGCGCAGAGGGCCTCGACCTCGGTGTCGCCGAGCGTGTCGAGGTGTTGGGTCACGTCGCCCAGTCCGTAGCCGTGGACCTCGTACCCGAAGACGCGCTGGGCCTCGACCTTGTCGCCCTCGGTCACGGCGACCTGGCGCATGTTGTCGCCGAGGCGCGCGACACGCAGCCGGCGCTGGTCGGCCAGTGCAAGCGCGGCGCGGGCCCAGGCGTCGAGCCGAGCCCGGGCCTCGTCGTCCTCCCAGTGGCCGACAACGACCTTGCGTTTGAGCCGCAGGCGTGCGCCGAGGTGGCCGAACTCCCGCCCGCCGTGGGCCGACTGGTGGAGGTTCATGAAGTCCATGTCGATGGTGGCGTAGGGCAGGTCGCGGCCGAACTGCGTGTGCAGGTGGCACAACGGCTTGCGCAGCGCTTCGAGCCCGGCGATCCACATCTTGGCCGGGGAGAAGGTGTGCATCCAGGCGATCAGGCCGACGCAGTGGGGGTCGGCGTTGGCGTCGTGGCAGAGCCTCGTGATCTGCTGCGGCCCGGTGAGCACGGGCTTGAACACGACGCGCACCGCTGGGCGGTCGGCGTCATCGAGGGCTTGAGCGATCTCGGCCGCGTGCTCGGCGACCTGCCGCAGCGCCTCGTCGCCGTAGAGGTGTTGGGAGCCGGTGACGAACCAGACTTCGTAAGGCGACAGGTCGATCATGGGCGGCTCCGCGTGGCCTGACCGTAGTACGCGGCGGGGCCGTGCTTGCGTTGGTGGTGTTTATCCAGGACGTGAGCTTCGAGCGGGATTGCGGCTTCGGGCCCGCCGGCCACCGTGAACGTGTCGAGCGCCATCGCGGCGCACGCCTCCAACGCGACCGCGTTGTCGACCGACGATTCCACCGACGCCCCCCAGGCGAACGGCGCGTGACCCGCCACCAGCACGCCCGGCGTCGCCGCCGGGTCGAGCGACGGGTTATCGCCGAACAGATCCGCGATGAGCCGGCCGGTATTCGCTTCGTAATCCGCTTTGACCTCTACCGGCGACAGCGGCCGTGTCACCGGCACGGGCCCGGCGAAGTGGTCCGCGTGCGTCGTGCCCAGGCACGGGATCGGCCGACGCGCCTGGGCGAACGCCGTGGCCTTCGGGCTGTGCGTGTGCGTCACTCCGCCGACGCCTGAAAATCGCCGGTACAGCTCCAGGTGCGTCGGCGTGTCGCACGACGGGCGGCCACCGCCGTCCACGACTTCGCCCTCGAAGTCGACCAGCACGATCACTCCGGGCGTGAGCGCCCGGTACGCCACGCCGCTGGGCTTGATCGCGATCAGCCCGGTGTCGCGGTCGACGCCGCTGACGTTGCCCCAGGTCAGCGTGACCAACCCCTCGGCCACGAGCCGGCGGTTGGCCTCGCAAACCCGCGTTCGGAGGGATTCGAGTTTCAAGCCGCTTTGCTCTTCTTCTTCACGCCGGCGCCCTTGTCGCGGTCGGTTCCCTTGTCGGCGTTCATGACGTTGCCGCCGGCCTTACGCAGCTGCTCCACACTCTTGACTTTCACCCGCGCCGCCCCGTTCCAGTCTCTGGTCTTCACCGCCGCGTGCTTCATCCGCTTCGCCGCGGCGTCCACGTCTGCTTTGGCGTAATTGGGCAGCCACCGGCGCTGGGCGACGAGCATCTCGTCGGCCATCTGCCAGACCTCGTCGGGGTTGCACACCGCCCCCACCAGCGGGTCGTGCAGCATCGCCTGCTTCAGCAGCGTCACGTCGCCCGCCACCGCCGCGTCCTTGCTCATCCGCTGCACGTCGATCGACGCCCGGCAGGTCGCGGCGCACGCCTGGGGCAGTTCGAGCCCGGACGACATCTGGATCCCGGTGCGGTCGACGTAGCCCGGCGCTTCGACGACGCAGTCTTCGGGCAGGTTGGCGATCACGCCGCGGTTGCGGACGTTGAAGTGGCCGCGGTAGATGCGGTTGGTTTCGCGGGCTTCGATGATCCACGAGCCGTGCTCGGTCGAGCGTTGCCACGTATCCATCGGCTGGCCGGCCTCGTCGAGCCACTTGGGGAAGTCGGTCTCGAACCAGTTGCGGTCCTGGGTGCAGACCCGGAGGTAGCCGCCGGTCTCGCCGTTGATCCAGGAGTTCATCGAGATCCACTTCTTGATCTCCCTGGGCCGCTTGCGGTACCAGGGCAGGTACTCGGAGAGGTGGCCGTTGGATTCGGTCGAGAAGTGGCCGAAGCGGCGGAGTACGTCGATGCGGACCTTCTCGGTGGCGCTCGCCCAGGCGAGCG
>JBCBSA010000167.1:0-6251 GCA_039819425.1 Planctomycetota bacterium | reverse complement strand
ACAACCCCGCCTGTACGTCACGGCCCGGGGCCCGAGGCTTTACGCTGATCGAGCTGCTGGTGGTGGTCGGCGTCGTCGCCCTGCTCGTGGGCTTGCTGCTGCCGGTGCTTTCGGAGGGGAGGGCCGCCGGGGCGCAGGCCCGCGAGATGGCGGCGGCCTCGCAGTTGATCCGCGGCTACACGATCCACGCGGTCGAGCGCGACGGCGAGTTGCTGCCCGGTTTCGTGGACCCGTCGGGGATCACGGCCCGTGACCCGTTGGGCCGGAGGTTCGGCGGCGAGCCGGTGGCGCGTTGGCCCTGGCGACTGGCGCCGTCGCTGGACCTGAACATCCGGGGGGCGGTCCTGGTCAACGAGCAGGATCGGCGTCTGTCGGACGCCGACGACGCGCTGTGGTCGTACAACGTCAGCGCGTTCCCTAGCTTCGGGCTGAACTTTTGGTACGTCGGCGGCAACGAGCGAAACGCGGTCCTCGACGCGTTCGTGACGCGTAAGCTCAGCGAGGCGGCCCGGCCGTCGAGCCTGACCGTCTTCGCCTCGGCCCGCGAGAAGACGTTCAACGGCGCCGGCGACTATCCCGAAGGGTTCCACCGCCTCGACCCGCCCAGCGGCTCGCCGACCAACACCCCGTGGTCAAACGCCTACGACCCGTTGGGGCGGTCGTTCGAGACCGGCAATGTTGACTTCCGCCACGGCAACACCACCACAGTGATCGCGGCGCTCGACGGCCACGCCGAGACGATAGGGCTTGCGGTTTTATCCGACATGCAACGCTGGGCGAACGACGCGGCCTTGGCCAACGACCCGGATTGGACGCCTTAGACGAGTGTCCGCGCCCCGAGAAGGGGCGTCGGCTTGACCTTGATCCTTCGTACCTATAGTTCCAAGAGAAAAAATGAAAACTTCGATACGGCTCAGGAATCAAACGATGAACAAGTTAAATGGTGTTTTCGGCCGTGCGCGGCAGCGTGGTGTGTCTGCGGCGGGACGCGTGGCGCTCATGGGTCTTCTTCTGCTGCCTCTGCTCGGGGGCTGTGTCGGATCGCCGACGGGATTGGCGTTGATCTCGCCGACCTCACCCGAGGCGAACCCTTCGTCGTTCGAGGCGGACCGCGAGGCGATCCTGGCCATGGTCGGGGAATTCAAGGTCACGTTCCAGTTCGAGGAGACCGTTGCGGTCGAGTCGGGGTACGAGCTGAAGGAGCCGTACCTGTCGGGGGCGACGGAGTTTGTTGAGGTCCTCGAAGACCGCGGCGATTTTATTTCGCTGCAGCACGTGCTGGTGATGCACCCGCAGAAGGAAGACGGCAGCCTCGACCAGGCGGCCGATCCGGTCGTCGTCAAGCACTGGCGGCAGGACTGGACCTACGAAGACACCCAAGTGATGGCGTTCCGCGGCAACCGGACCTGGGAGAAGATCGAGCTGTCGCCCGAGGAGGTCGGGGGGACCTGGAGCCAGGCCGTGTTTCAGGTCGACGACTCGCCGCGCTACGAGTCGTTTGGCCCGTGGACGCACGTCGCGGGCCACTCGGTCTGGGAGTCGGGCGAAGTCTGGCGACCCCTGCCCCGGCGTGAGTTCAGCAAGCGCAGCGATTACAACGTCCTGGTCGCCCGCAACCGCCACACGCTGACGCCCGCCGGCTGGGTGCACGAGCAGGACAACTACAAGCTCGTCCTCGATGACGCGGGTCGGCCCGAGCGGGTCATCGCCCACGAGACCGGGCTGAACGAGTACTTCCACACGGACGACGTCGACTTCGCGGCGGGCCGGACCTACATGGAAGAGACCGGCGAGTTTTGGAGCGACGTCCGGTCGATCTGGGGCCAGACCTTCGCCCAACGGGATCGGGTCGAGCTCCGCGGCAAGGTCGACGGGGAGAAGATGTTCGCGAAGATGTTTGCTCTGGCCAACGAGGTGCGGGAGTCGGGCTACACCCCCGAGCACCGGCAGCGGGCGGGCGAGGTCGTCTCGGCGTTCCTCGTCTCGGAGTAAGAGCGGGAGGCCGGTGCCTTAGTTTTGTCACGCACGTCGAGCACGCCGGCTGAGGTTGTGAGGGGGTGCTGTCAAGCATTCATGGGCGACCGGGTTACCGCTTGCTCTTCAAACCCAGTCGAATCCGCAGCGCATGGGGGCTGGATGTTCCGACGCGGCGGGTGGACGTGAAACCTCGAAGGCTGACTATCCGCTAAGCCGGCCGCCGTCGTTCCAGTTCCCGAACAGCTTGCCGTGTGCCGTGTGTCGGATGAAGTTGTTCAGGCGTTTCTCGAACTCGGCCGGGCGTTTCCTCATCTCTTCGATGTAGCCCACCCGGACACGCACGTAGAGCGGCGGGAACGCGCGGAAGTGTGTCGCCGCCTCGGGTAGAGCCGAGATCCTCGCCGCGATGTCGATCGCCACCTTGAACGGCTCGTCGAAGTCGGGCACCGCTGCCAAGCCCGCTGGACGCATCAGGCCGAGTGTTTTAAGACGCCGGACACGCTGCTTGTTCAGTTCGGTCCAGTGGCTTCGCCGACGGCGGGGCGTGAACCGCTGCGCGGTAAAAGGAGTGTCCTCGAGACGCTTGGCGATGCCGTCGATCCAACCGAAACACAGGGCTTCTTCTACCGCATCCAGATACTCGACTGCTCCCGCTTCCGAGCGCCGCGTGGTGGCCAGCCAGGCTTCGGTAGACGACCGGTGGTTGTCTTCCAGCCACGCTCGCCACGCCGAGCGCGAAGCGATACCCAGGCACACTTGGGTTTCCATATCGTCAGTCCTCGGGGGCGTGGGCTCGGCAGAACGACCGGGTCAACTCGTCGAGCACGACCCGGCGGTCCAAGGGGTAACGCTCCTTGCCGTTGAGCGCGTCCTGATGGAGGTAGACCATCAGGACCGGCGAGATGAGCTGAAGCGCGGCGAAGCGCGGATCGATGTCACGCATCTGGCCACGCCGGATATGTGTTTTTAGTCGAGATTCGATCGCCCGGATCGTCGGTTCCAACACCTCGGCGAGGTAGGCGGCCGCGAGGTCCGGGCCGGACATGCCTTCGGTAAGCCCCAGACGGTTGAGTTGTGTCAGCCCGCCGTAGTCGAAGCCCGCCGAGATGTGGGCGAGCACCGCGGCGACGGAGGCCTCTAGGTCATCCAGGGCCACGGCGGTGATCTCCAGCTCTTCCGCGGCACCGCGGTGGCAGTCGCGGAGCACTTCCACAATCAACCGGTCTCGATCGCCGAAGTAGTGCCGGAGGGTCGGCACACTCACCCCGACCGCGGCAGCCAGACCGCGAAAGCTCATCGGTGGCTTAGCGGAGAAGAGGGCTTCCCGCAAGGCCGTGAGCAGCCGCGTCCGTTTCTCGTCGAAGCCCTGGTTGGTCGATCCTATAGGACGGCTCATCACAGCTGATCGTCGAGTTGCCGCAGCGGTGTCATCGAAGCCTGCCCTTATTCGCCGCCGAAGAGGGGATCCGCGTTCCACACCGCCACGTAAACGGAAACGTAGGTCGCTAGCCCAAGCCAGAGAACACGGAGGGTAATCATGAACGAGGCGACGCGATCGATCGGCCAGGCGAGCGAGGTACCCGTCACCACACCATCAAGCCGAGGGCCGCGTTGGCCGCCCCTAAAATGGAGCTTTGCAGTGGGAAGTACAGCGTCGTGAAACGCGCAAACAGCAACCATGCGAATGCGCAATCCGCAGTTCGCGAGCGCCGACATAAATCGCCGGGCTCCACCGCGGGCGACGTGTGGCGACCGGACGGCGAGGATGCGGGGCCGGAGCTTTGGCGGTTCCGCAGCGGTTCAGGTTCAACCCGGCGGACGGACTCTGGAGAGTCTCTGGTGGTCAACGGCCGCTGATCCCCGGGCGTTGCGGCCGCCGGGGACGGAGGGAATCCGATGGTGCACCGGTGTCGGTGGGTGTTTGGCGGGGTGTACGGGTCCAGAGAGGGCCGCCCGGGGCTCCGCATCTGGGTGTTCGTGGGCTTAAACTTACCGTTTGCAATGTTTCTGGGCTGTGGTTTTTGGGTTTGGGGTGTGGGTGTTGTTGGGCGGGGGGGCTTGGGCGCAGCAGAACGAGTTGACGCTGGAGGTGGAGCCGGGGTTCGCGGGGCTGGACGGGGTGATGCGGCCGGGGAGTTGGGCGGGGATCCGGGTGAGCGTGGACAACGCGGCGGCGGACGACCGGGACGTGTGGGTGTCGTGGGAGCACGCCGACGCGGACGGTGACCGGGTGGTGGCGCGGCGGCGGGTGACGCTGACGCGGCAGCGGGAGGACCAGTCGGTGTGGCTGTACGCGGCGGTGCCGATGGCGACGGACCCCGATACCCGGTGGGACCTGCGGGCGGTGGACGCCGAGTCGGGCGAGCTGCTGGCGACGCTTGCGGTGTCGCCCAACGCCGAGACGCTGCTGACCGACGACGAGACGTTGGTGGCGGTGACGAGCACGGCCGACCTCGGGCTCAACGATTACGCCCGGCACGAGACGTCGCATCGGCCGGTCCGGTTGGTCCGGGGGCTGAGCCTGTCGCGGATGCCCGACCGATGGCAGGGGCTGGACGCGCTGTCGGGGTTCGTGTGGACGCAGGACCTGGGCGGTGACCCGGCGGACCCGCTGGAGGTCTCGGAGCAGGCGGCGGCGGCGCTGCGGGCGTGGGTGGCAAGGGGTGGGCATCTGGTGGTGGTGCTGCCGGAGGTGGGCGAGACGTGGACGGGTTCGCCGTTGGCGGATCTGTTGCCGGTGTCGGCGCGACAGCTGCGGCGGCACAACACGGACCGGTGGTGGGCGTTCGAGTGGATCGGCGGCCGCCGGCCGGCCCCGCCGCCGCGGCCCGACGGCAGCGGCCCGGCGTTCTCGCGCGGCGGGGCCGACCAGACGATGGCGGTGACGACGTTCGACATCGAGCAGGACGCGTCCGGGACATCCGCAGCGACGGTCCTCTTGCGTGACGAGGAGGGGCGGGCGGTGGCGGTGGCGGGGCGGTACGGGTTCGGGCGGGTGACGGTGGTGGGGCTGGACCTGACGTCGTCGGTGGTGCGGCGGAACGCGTTGTATCTGAGCCAGCGTCGGCTTTGGAACCACGTGTTCAATTGGCGGTTCCCGGTGTTGGCCGAAGCCGTGGCCGAGGGGGAGGTGCGCAACAACCGGATGATCCCTGCGCATCGGCTGAACACGAACGTCGACCTGATCGATTTTGTGCCGGGGCGGATCGCGATGACGGGGACGGTGAGTGCGTTGCTGGTGGGGGCGGTGTTGTTGTTCGGGGTGTATTGGCTGTTTGCGGGTTGGCTGCTGCAGCCGGCGTTGAAGCAGAAGGGGCGGGAGCGGTTCGCGTGGGTCGGTTTCGTGGCGCTGGTGTTGGCGTTTGCGGGGGTGGCGTGGGGCGGGGCGGCGCTCTTGAGGCCGGGGCGGACGGGGGTGCAGCACGTGACGGTGCTGGACTACGACGGGAACGCGAACGTGGCGCGGGGGCGGGCGTACCTGTCGCTGTTCGTGCCGCGGTTCGGGGCGGTCGAAGTGGCGACGGCGAGCGGCGAAGAAGAAGGGATTCTTCCGAGGGCGGGGGGGATTCCGGGGGCGATCGCGTCGCCGGGGTTGGAGGCGCGTGGGGGAGAGGCGGGGTTCGTGGATACGCAGCGGTACACGGTGGACGCGGCGTCGCCGGACGCGGTGGCGTTGCCGATGCGGGCGACGAGCAAGACGCTTCGGCTGGACTACGTCGGGCCGGTGGACCGGGACGTGCCGGGGCTGCTCGAGCCGTTCTCGATCGGTGTGGCCGAGCCGATCGTGGCGGGGCGGGACGGCGGGCCGGTGGGAGAGGTGCTGCACACGCTGCCGGGCGAGCTGACGAACGTGCGGGTGATTTTCTGTCCGGGCGAGGCGTTCGACACGCGCGGCCAGCGGCGGCAGCTGGAGCCGCAGATCTGGAGGCCGCTGACCGCGGGGGGTGATACCCGTGGGCCCCCCGGCGAGCCGGTGGGGCTCGCCGGCCGGCCCGCCGACCGCGAGCCGTTGTTGGGCCGGTTCCGTACCTGGGCGCAGGTGCCGGCCGACCGCGAGTGGAAGGTCGAAGGCTTCCTGGGCCGACGTATCGGCGAACAGAAATCCCCCGGTCTCGGCGAGGTGCCGATCGCCGTGGACGAGAGCGTGATCGTGCGGCAGTTCGAGTTGATGAGCTTCTTCGGGGCCCTGCCGCCGCCTGACGTCAAGCGAGACCCGGCCGTTACCGACCTGTTCAGCGCGTCGACGTTTTCACGCCGGCTGGGGGCCGGCCTCG